>NZLH01000309.1 GCA_002694155.1 Pusillimonas sp.
CACAGTCCTTGGGAGGGGTTTTCGACAATCTTCTTGGTTTTATAACCGTCAAGTTTGGCTGGCTCTATTTATGGATAGTGCTGGGGCTTGTGGTGGTGGCTGGGTTGCTGGCCTTCAGCCGCTATGGCGATTTGAAGCTGGGAGCGGAAGACGAAGAGCCTGAGTTCTCGCTTCATAGCTGGTTTGCCATGTTATTTGCGGCGGGTATGGGCATTGGTTTGGTGTTCTGGGGCGTGGCAGAACCTATTTCGCATTACGGCTCGCCGCCACCCGGGTTTTTGGCAGAAACGCCGGCGGCAGCTTCAGCGGCCATGCGTTACAGCTTTTTCCATTGGGGGTTGCACCCTTGGGCGGTTTATAGCGTGGTTGCGCTGGCGATCGCGTTTTTCTGTTTTCGTCGCGAAAAGCCGGCATTGGTCAGCGCCGCTACCAGCTCGTTGCCTTGGTCCTGGGCTCCGCACTTGGGTTTGGCGGTGAATGTACTGGCAATTATTGCCACGGCCTTCGGGGTTGCGGCGTCTTTAGGTATCGGGGCGCTGCAAATTAATAGCGGGCTGCACTATGTGCTGGGCGTGCCTATTAGTGCCACAGCACAGGTTGTCATTATTGTGGTTACAACCATTTTGTTTCTAACATCTGCTGTAACCGGCGTGACCCGGGGCATTAAGTGGTTGTCGAATACCAATCTGGTTTTGGCTTTTTTGTTAATGCTAACGGTATTCATTGTTGGGCCTACCGTTTCGTTAATCGATACTTTCACCACGACGTTGGGTAGTTATGCCAGCGAGTTTGTACGCATGAGTTTGCGTACAACGCCTTTCATGGACGATAGCTGGATTGGTAGCTGGACAATTTTCTATTGGGCCTGGTGGATAGCGTGGTCGCCTTTTGTAGGCTTGTTTATTGCTCGGGTATCGCGGGGCAGAACCATTCGCGAGTTCGTTCTTGGCACGGTATTGGCGCCAACGCTGGCAGGTTTTGTGTGGTTTTCGATTTTTGGCGGTACGGCCTTGCACATGGAGATCTGGGATGCGGTACCTTTGGCCGATGCGGTGAAGGCCGATGTGTCAACCGCATTGTTTGTGATGTTTGATGCCATGCCTTTCGGCACGCTAATGTCTATTGTGGCAACGATACTTGTACTGGTGTTTTTCGTTACCTCGGGTGATTCGGCCACTTTGGTTTTAGGCATGATGAGTACTGGCGGTGAGCCAAACCCCCATGCGCGAGTGAAAATTATTTGGGGTATTTTGGTGGCCGGTATCGCGATTAGTCTTTTATTGGCCGGCGGCATTCAAGCAGTGCAAACAGCTACGATTGTGTTTGCTTTACCGTTCACTATCGTTATTGTCTTAATGGTAGTAGCACTGTGGCAGGCAGTAAAACACGATTACCGCGAAGAGCGTCGGCGCGAGCGTGAACTACGCCGTAAGTTACGTTACCTGGCCGATCGTGAAGATGCACAACAGGCGTCTACGCCACCTTCAGCTTAATTTTTAGCTATTGGGAATTAGCTATGAACAAAAAAAGAAAAAACAAATATGTAAAGCCTGCGTGTCTACTAAGTGTGGCGTTATTGGCAGGGCCCACAGCTTCAGCGGTTGTACTTACCGAGGGCGAGCAGCATTCCGTAGAGCTTTATGGCTCGGTGCGGATGCAGCTAGAGTCTGTTCACCCCGGCAATAGCGGGCCTTGGGGCTCGTATGTTGGGTTGCGCGACGCTTATACGCGGGTTGGCTTGAAAGCAGAGTATCGGTTTGCTGAAACTACAGCGGTTTTTGGTCAGTTGGAGGTGCCTTTTGATACAGCCAATTTCCGTATAAGCGACCCTTATGATCAAGGCGGCGCCGGGCGAGATCATCGTCAACGTATCCGCATTGCGCAGGTGGGCGTGCGAACTGTGGCCGGCACGTTAATTGCAGGCCAGCAATGGATGCCTTATTACAACGCGGTGGCAGCCCCGGTTGATCATTTCAGCAGTTACTACAGTGGGTTCGCCACGTACACTACTTTCCGCGTGCCCAATACCGTTTCGTACTACAGCCCATCAATCTACGGTTTTACGCTGTCAGGCAGTTATACATCGGCCGCAGGAAACCGCCGCTCAACGTCGCGCATAGACGATCGTCGCATTCAAGCCGCATTGTCTTACGCATTTGGCGACACACGTTTGGCTGTGGGGATGGATGACCGGGGAGACACAGGGTTAGGCAAGGACCGCATTTACGGTTTTTCAGCCAGCCATCAAGCGGGCCCCTGGTATTTTGCCGCCAAGTATGAAGTATTCGACACCAATAACCACACACCAGGCGCATTTTCTAAAGATGGCAACAAGGCTTTCAATGTATTTGCCAGTTATAACACTGGCCCGTACACGTTTAAGGCTATGTTCGCCAAGGTACAAAACTATGGCGACAACATAGTGCATTTGGGGGTTGATTACCAATACAACAAAGACTTGAAGTTTTTTGCCGAGTTTTATCGTGAAGGGTCTACCGCGTCTATTGTAGAAAAACGCGGTGGCCTGGCCGACTTTAATTCGGCCAGCCAGGGTGGGCGCGCGTTTCTGGTAGGCTTCCGATACGACTTTTAGGCCAGATTTTGGATCTGGTTTTCAAGGTTGTTTTTCAGGCCGGGCTCAAGTTTCAGCTGGCGCGCCAGCTCGTCTAAATAAGCCCGTTCCATAAAACTTTGGTCATCAATTACAAGCAGGCTAGCCAGATACATCTCTGCGGCCTTTTCGGGTGTGTCGGCCAGTTGGGCAACGCTGGCAGGGTCTGCCGGTTTTTCTATTTCGGCATGAAACCAGGCCTGGTCTTCAGCATTTCCCAGGCGTGCCACTTCGGCTTCCAATAAAACGCGCTCTGAATCACCAATATGACCATCTGCCTTGGCTGCGCCAATCATGGCGATCAGCACGGCTTTGCTGTGCGCTTCTGTTTCACCTTCAGACCAGCCCAAGGCCGCAGGCGATGCGTTCGCGGCAGGGGTCGTTTGAGTAGTTTGTGGTGAAGGTGTCGGAGCGCTGCCGCTTGACCGTTGCGTTTGCCAGTCTTGATAAGCCTTAAGCGCCACGGCGCCAAGCGCTGCGGCCGCGCCATAGGTTGCTACTTTGCCGCCCATCTTTCTGAACTTTTTGTTACCCAGTAGCAGTCCAAGTGCACCGCCCGCCAGCGCGCCACCACCGAACCCGCCTAATCCGGTTTTACGTCCCAATTCATTTAGTTGTGTTCCTGCGGACTGGCCAGCTTGTTGCCCTGAAGAAAGCATTTGTTGAAGCAGGTTTTGTATGGACATGGGATCGTTCCTTGAAGGTGAAATAGGGTTACGTAGCCAGATGAATTGCTAAATATAACGTCTCTTTTTTACAAAATTTAAATAAAAGTGCGAATTAATCTCGTTTGTAATAAAAAATAAGTGTATGATCTTGCGAATCATTCTCATTCAATAAGTACAGGAGTTGATGTGATTTACAAACGAGGCATGGCTTTAAAACTCACTTATGCGGCGGTTCTGGGCGCAATGGCATCTGTTGCCGGTGCGCAGGAAGGCAACGTTGCTCAGCTGGACTCTGTAGTGGTAACCGCTTCCGGTTTCGAGCAAATGGTGCGTGATGCACCGGCTTCTATTACCGTTATTACGCGCGAAGAGCTGGAGAAAAAGCCATTTAATAATGTGGCAGACGCTGTGCAGGATGTAGAAGGCGTATCGGTTGACCGTGGTGGAAAAACCGGTGGTATGAACATTAGCATACGCGGCATGGGGTCGGATTACACGTTGATTCTGGTCGATGGCAAGCGTGTTAACCGCAATAGTTCCGGCGTGCGCCCTAATGGGTTTGGTGATGTTGACACCAGCTTTATTCCGCCTCTTTCGGCGATTGAACGCATTGAAGTGGTACGCGGCCCAATGTCGACTTTATATGGCTCTGATGCGATGGGTGGGGTTATTAACATTATTACCCGCAAGGTAGCCCGCAAGTGGAGCGGTAACGTTAAGTTGGATGGCACTGCCCAGTTGAACGACACTTTCGGCAATAGCTATGGCAGTTCATTTTATGTAAGTGGCCCCATTAAAGAGGATGTTCTAGGCGTATCGCTGTATGGCCGTTACGATCGTTTTATGGCTGCCGACGAGGATTATCCGGCTGATGCGTCTGAAGCGCGTAGCGGAAACTATACCGGCAATGTTGTTGGCGATGGTTATGCCGGTTCGCGCATGCACAACGTGGGCGTGCGTTTTGCGTTAACGCCTAATGTGAATCACGATATTCTTTTCGATGCAGAGCAGGGCACACAACGTTACGACAATGGCGATGAAGAGTTGGGAACACTGAATAATCGTGTGTCTTCGAATCAAGCCGGTGGTGGTTATGACAGCACCTTGCGCTTCGAAAAAACACGTTATGGCCTTACGCATTTGGGTCGTTACGGCGATTTAAGCTCCGATTCCAGCGTTGTGTATGAAACAACCCAAACCAAGGGGCGGACCAATCCAATGAGTATTCCGCGGCAGCCTTCCGATGGCCAGCCGCGCAAGCTGAAATACGATAACCTTGTACTTGACTCCAAATGGAATTGGTCGTTGCTGGACGATACACATAATCTTACGTTCGGCGGCCAATGGCGTGAACAGAAGTTTGTAGATGGTTTGGTTTCGGCGCCGCTGAATTTGAAACAGTGGCAATGGGCTTTGTTTGTTGAGGACGAGTGGCGCATTGTGGACGACTTTGCGTTAACGTTGGGTGCGCGTTACGACCGTAACCAGCAGTTTGGCGGGAACTGGAGCCCGCGTGCTTATGCGGTTTGGGATTTGGCGCCGCAGTGGACGCTTAAAGGGGGGGTTGCCCGCGGTTATAAAACACCCGATCTGAATCTGATGACAGATGGCATTATTGGCTTGCGCGGGCAGGGCACTATGCCTATTTTGGGCAGTTCGTCGCTTAAGCCGGAAACCAGCACCTCTTCCGAAATTGGATTGCACTTCGATAATTTGAACGGCACGCGCGCGAATGTCACTTTTTTCCACACGTCTTTCAAAGATAAGTTGCTAAGCACGCGGGTACCCAATTGTCGAGCTAACCCTGTGCCAGGATGCCTCGATTTGGGTGATTGGCGTCGCCGCGGTCAACCGGTTGATAACTTTTTCCGCTGGGAGAATGTAGAAGAAGCGACGGTTCGGGGTGTTGAGCTGGGCGGACGGATGCCGATGTCCGACGCGTTGGCGATTTCGGCTAACTATACCTATACCGACGCCAAGCGCGACTCTGGTTCCGAGGCCGGCCAGCCATTGAACAGTGACCCGCGCCATATGGTGAATATGCGCATGGATTGGACAATTAATTCCAAGGCTTCGGCATGGTTACGTGCCGAGTACCGGGCGGGGCAGTTCTCGCACATTAACGGAAACGGTAAGCAGGAATTCTATAGCCCCTACTGGTTGTTTGGGGTAGGGGGTGCCTATCAGGTGAACAAGAATATTTCGCTAACCGCCTCAGTAGAAAACTTGTTCAACAAGCGGTTTGTTGATTATGGCCCTTACGACACAACCGGCAACCCGGGCTGGGGTAACGCGTACTACAAAATTTTGCAGGGCCGTCGCCTTTGGGTGTCGGCGAATATCTCTTTCTAAGTAGCCTGCTATTTACAGGTTAGTTCCTCCAAACGTTTCATTGCTCCCGGCTGTTCAGATAATGACAGCCGGGATTTTTTCAGCTGTTGGAAAGGTGAATAGGTGTACTATCAGCCCACTGATTATGTTGGAGGCTGTTTATGTCCGCTAAACCCCGGCTGTTTAATTCGAACCTGGTCTTACTAATAGTTTGCCAGGGCTTGTTTTTTACGAACAACGTTACCTTTATTGGAATTAACGGCCTGGTGGGCATGAGCTTAACGACCATTCCGTGGATGGCGACGTTACCCATTATGGGTTACGTGATCGGTGGGGCGTTATCGACAGCTTTGGTTGCCAAAACGCAAAGCCGTCATGGTCGCAAGAAATCTTTCCAGCTGGGGTTAATTATTGCGGTTTTGTCGTCGCTGCTTTGTGCCTTTGCGGTTTGGATTGAAAACTTCTGGTTGTTAGTGCTGGCCACCGTAATTGCTGGGTACTACAGCGCCAATGGGCAGTTGTACCGCTTTGCCGCCACCGAAGTGGTGGATACCAGTTTGCGCGAAAAGGCTATTTCCTGGGTGCTTGCAGGGGGGCTAATTGGTGCCGTGGTTGGGCCTGCGCTGGCACGACACACAAAAGATGTTGCCGCTTACCCTTTTATGGGGGCCTATTTGGCACTGGCCGTGCTGGGCGTTTTGGGTATTGTGTTGATGAATTTTATTCGCTTCCCGGATGACGCCCGTACGGAAGCGCCGAAATCCAGCGGTCGAGATTTAAAGGAAATTGCCCGCCAACCTGTATTTATAGTGGCCGCCCTGGGGGCGGGTATTGGTTACGGCATTATGAATTTGTTAATGGCAGCCACGCCGTTGGCTATGGAAGTGGACGGCTTTCCTTTTTCCGACATGGCTACGGTGTTGCAGTGGCACGTTATTGGTATGTTTGCACCTGGCTTTATTACAGGTTCATTAATTAAACGTTTCGGCACACTGCAAATTATGTTGGTGGGCCTATTCTTGAATCTTGCTTGTATCTTTATTGCCCTGTCGGGTAATACGTATGAACACTATCTGATTTCTTTGTTTTTATTGGGTGTTGGCTGGAATTTTCTATTCACGGGTTCTACTAATTTGGCTACGCAGACGCACACGCCAGAAGAACGCGACAAGGCTCAGGGCGCCATTAATTTTGTCGTGTTTTTTGTCATGGCGTTGTCGTCATTTAGCTCGGGCGCGTTGGTAACCACACAAGGCTGGTGGTGGCTAAACGTGGGGTCGTTGGTTCCGGCGGTAATTGTTGGCGTTGCTTTGTTAATTCTTTACTTTCGGCGCGCCCGTCAGGGCGCTACTGCGTAAGCTCAAGAATAAGCAGGGTTGCAATTACGCTTGCTTGCGAAAAACTTGCCTTTTACCGCGGTGAGTGTTGCCTTATTCAATGTTGAAAACGAGAACACTTGATGTTGCTGAAACGTAGAGCCGGCCATCTAGGTCGGTAAGTTTAGCTTCGGAGAAAATCACGCGTCGGCCGCTGCTGATTATGACTCCCTCTGCTCGTAGTAGCCCGGTGTCTTTGTTTATTGGGCGATGGTAGGAAACCTTGAGCTCAATGGTTGAAATGGTTTTTCCCGAGGGAATTTTGCTCATAGAGGCATAACCGCACGCAAAGTCCATCATGGTTGCAGAGAAACCACCATGAACGAAGTAATTTGGGTTGTATAGGTGCTTGTCTGGAGTGGCTTCGAACACTACTCGGCCGTCTTCGGCTTCAACAAGCTTAATGTCTAGTGTTTCGCCAATTGGGCAGCGTAAATCCTGCTCCAGCATAATTTTCAATTGTTCCATGCCGGTTAGATGCAGCCCCAGCTCGTGTGTCATTGTCATTGCGTATTCCGTTTATTGCATTGCATGTTGAAACAGAAGCTGATTCTATCGAAATTGTTGAAATCAGGTTGAAGCTCGGCGTGATCAGGTGTAATTTTGCGAAAGTCTTGTTCAGGAATAGGTCAACATGAAAGCAGTTTGGTATACCCGCAACGGCGCAGCACGTGAGGTACTTGAGTACGGTGAACTACCCAACCCGGAACCGGGGATTGGTGAAGTGCGGGTAAAACTGTATACCTCGGGTATCAACCCATCTGACGTGAAGTTTCGCCAACGTCGTGCGCTGGATTTTGAGCAAATTGTGCCTCATAGCGATGGCGCGGGGGTAATAGATTACGTTGGGCCCGGCGTGGGTTCGCATCGGGTAGGGCAACGAGTTTGGGTATGGAACGCGCAGTGGCGTCGACCTTTCGGGACGGCATGTGAATATGTTGTATTGCCCGAAGCACAGGCTGTGCCATTGCCTCAGCCCGTTAGTTTTGAACAAGGGGCCTGCTTGGGTATTCCTGCCTTAACCGCTGTTCAATCTATTCGGCTGGCAAGTGCAACAACTTCGCTGGCTGGCAAAACGGTACTGGTTACAGGGGCGGGCAGTGCGGTGGGTCATTACGTTACGCAAATGGCTGTGCTTGAAGGTGCACGTGTTATTGGCACGGCAGGCTCCGACGTGCGGCGCAACGATGCTGAACAGGCTGGCGCTTTCTCGGTTATTGATTACAAGCAAACGGCTGTCGGGCCGCGAGTGCTGGACTTAACCCAAGGGGCGGGAGTTGATGCCATTATCGATATGGATTTTTCTTCCACAGCAGCGTTACTTTCAGAAAATATATTGAAGGCGCATGGCGTTTACGTTTGCTACGGCTCTAACACTACCGGCGTACTGCCAGTTGATTTAAAAACCCTGTTGTGGCGCTCGATTGATTTGCGTTGTTTTTTGGTATACGACCTGTTACCCGACGATCGCGTAGCCTGTATTGATCAACTTACTAGCTGGCTTAAGCAAGGGCGTTTGCAGCATCGCGTAGCAAAAACCTTTCGTTTGCGTCAAACTGCAGCTGCGCATGAGTTCGTCGAGTCGGGGGCAAAGCGCGGTACGGTCGTACTTAAAATTTAAGTTTCAGTTCGCAACGGCGCCATTAAATTCCAGGAGATCGTTTGCGCGGCTTGCCTGAGCTCGGGCAACAATTTTTTAATGATGTCGTCCTTTTTGGCAATTTTGTGAATCCAGGTCAGATTCACTATGGCGACAACTTCTTTGCCGGCCCAAATGGGTACGGCAATTGAGTCTCGCCCGTCGTCAAATTCGCGACGTGTCTTATCGTAGTGGCCGCCGAAATCGGGCGTGCGTAAACCGTAACCCAGTTGGCGTGTTTCTTCCAGCAATTGCTTAATTTGTTCTGGCCGGCGTGCCAGATAATTGCCTGGCTCATTGCTGGCGGCCAAACGTTGTAACACCGCTTGTCGTTCCGACTCGCTGCAAAACGCCAGGTACGCGCGCCCGGTGGCCGATCGCAACATGTTTACCCGAAAGCCAATTGGCCCTAAAGGGATGTGCGAGAAGTAAGAACGCGGGCTATTGGTTTCGATCACGGCCATGTGATCCAGGCGTGGAACCGCCAGAATCGATGGCCAGTCAACCTTCTGACATAGTTGCACCAGTGTGGGTGAGGCGACCTGCACCAAATAGTTTTCGTCGTTCACCTGCGGTGGTCGCGGTTGGTAAGTATGGCTAGCCATGAAAGCGCCGTCGGCCACCCGCTGCCAAATCAGCTCTCTGCGCTCTAGTGTGGCAATAATGCGCGTAAGCGTTGCTTTGGGTAAACCTGTTGCCAAATGCAAATCGTGCAGGCTTGCATTGCGCGATTTGTGCAGATAGCTCAGTACCTCAAGGCCGCGGTCAAGCGCTCGGATAGTTTTAACTTGATAATCTTTCAATAAATTTCACCAGGTGAAAACTTATTTGGCAATGCTAGCACTGTCGGGCGAGTTTGCGCAAAACTGGCTTAAACGTAGCTGACTTAATCAATACATTAATAGAACGATCAGGGCGATATTGGAGCATTAACATGAGTTTTACCCA
>NZLH01000310.1 GCA_002694155.1 Pusillimonas sp.
CCAAGGCAACCGGTCAATTAAGTTTTGTGCATGATTTTCGCGTGCCGGGTATGTGGCATGCGCGTGTTATTCGCCCGCCCTATACAGGCCGCGATGGTGGCGACTTTATCGGTAACAGTTTAATTTCGGTCGACGAAACGTCGATTGCTCACATTGCCCAAAACATTAAAGTTATTGTGAAGGGTGACTTTGTTGCCGTGGCGGCTGAACGCGAAGAGCACGCTATTAAAGCGATGCGTTGTTTAAAAGTGCAATGGAAGTCGGTACCGAAGTTGCAGCCGCTTAATAATTTGGAAGAAGCCTTACGCAATCAGGAATATAGCCCTCGGACTTTGCTTGAACAGGATGAAGCCGAGCCGCAAGCGCAAGCGCAAGCGGGTATTTCGCTAAAGCGCAGTTATCTCTGGCCTTATCACATGCATGCGTCGGTTGGGCCATCGTGCGCCGTCGCGCAGTGCACCAATGAAACCTTAACCGTTTGGGGCGGCACCCAGAATCCGCACATGTTGCGGGTTGAACTTGCGCAATTGGTTCAGTTAAGCGAAGGCAACGTCAATATTGTGCGTTATGAAGCATCGGGTTGTTACGGGCGAAACTGCGCCGACGACGTCTGTGCCGATGCAGCGTTGATCTCGAAGGAAATAGGTCGTCCGGTGCGGGTGCAGCTTACGCGTGAGCAAGAGCACGGATGGGAGCCCAAAGGTGCGGCGCAACTTATTGATATCGAGGGCAGCCTGGATAACCACGGCCGTTTGTTGTCGTACAACTTTATTACCCGCTATCCGTCGAACGATGCACCAAGTTTGGCGCTAATCCTTACCGGCGTGAGAAGTAATCAGCCCAGAACCCTGCAAATGGGTGATCGTACCTCGGTGCCTCCTTATGTTTACCCACGCATGAAAATTGCGTCGCACGACATGGCGCCAATTGTTCGGGCTGCATGGTTAAGGGGTGTGTCGGCCATGCCAAATTCGTTTGCTCACGACTCCTTTATCGATGAGTTGGCATACGCGGCCAATGCCGATCCTGTTGATTTTCGCCTGCAGTATTTGCGTGAATCAAACGCCCGAGATGTATTGGCGGCGACTGCTCGCAAGGCAAATTGGCAGGCCGGTGTAAAGGGTTCGCGTGGCGTACCCGATGAACATGGCGTATTAAGGGGAAGAGGTGTTGCTTATGCGCGATATGTACACAGCAAATTCCCTGGCTTTGGCGCAGCCTGGAGTGCGTGGGTGGTTGATGTGGCTGTAGATGCCACAACAGGCCGGGTTACGGTTGATCGCGTTGTAGTAGGCCAGGACACTGGCATGATGGTGAACCCCGACGGGGTTCGACACCAAATTCATGGCAACGTTATTCAGTCGCTTAGCCGCGTACTTAAAGAAGAGGTAAAGTTCAACGGGCAAGGCGTTGTTGATCATGAATGGGGTGCTTATCCCATTATCAGTTTCACCGAGATCCCGCCAATTGAAGTGGTATTAATGGATCGGCAAGACGATCCCCCCATGGGTGCAGGCGAATCGTCTTCCGTACCCAGCGGCGCTGCAATAGCCAATGCATTGTTCGACGCAACAGGCGTGCGGTATCGCGAGGTGCCGTTCACGCCGGCACGTATTCTAGCCGGGTTGGCAGCGGCGGGTCAGCAGAAGACGCTGGCAGAAACCGCCTCTGCCTAGCTTGGCCATTGAATTTTAGGGTACCAAGGCCAGGCCAAAACGTATTTGCGGTTCGCTTTTTTGCCGGTAATTCAACAAGGTTTGGCCGTAGCCCCTGAAGTATTGAATGTGCGCGTAACCATTCATGTTCAGGAAGGTGCGCTTAAGGGGCCAGGCTACCTCTAGCTGTGTGGTTGCCCGGCCGTGTTTTCCTTGCTGATAAAGGCCGGTTACGACCCAGCCGTTGGGTTGAGCCCATCTTAATTTCCAATCGACGTAACCCAAGTAATCTGCGTAGTCAGGGTTCTCGTGCTTATTGAAATAGGTTATGAACTTTGGCTGAAAGCTTAGCTGGCTGCCCTCTGTAAAGCGATAATTGAATTCGGGTTGAATGAATGCCTCATTCAAAGACCGGGAATCGACGCCGCTTTTGCCATTCGATCGATGCGATAGCCCGGTTGCCAGACCTGCTGCCCAGTTGCGGTTGCCCGACTCCCACATTAAAGGATTATGCCAAAAAACTGCTGGGTTATAGGTGGTGTCTACAAATGGTTTAGAGCGACCTGCAAGATCCCATAATGATGTTTGTGTATAGCCCAGATAAAGATGGTTATACCAGCCAGGCGATGCTTCAGACGCAGGGCTGAACAGGCGATACTTGAAGCTGATTTGAAAACGCGCGTTAGCGCCATCGCGGCCACCAACGTCGAAATACACTGGTTCGTAACTTGATATAGCGTTGCGGAATGCATCGAACGCCGAGGTGGGCGCTACTTTTAATTGCGTGCTTGTGGCGACATGCGAAGGGGTGGGCTGAGTAGCCGTGGGTGGTAGCTGCCTGTTCGCTGCGTTGCCTTGCGCGGATTCGATATTTACTGCCAGCAGACCCGGCGCATTCTCTATTCGGGCTGTCGCCGCACCGGGCGCCATACTTTCCGGCAAATGTATCGTTCGTTTAATAGTTTGAAATGCACCCGGCTGCAAAATATAAGTCTGGTCGGGGTTGTTCACCACGGCATGGGTAATGTGCTGGTCAATGTTTGTTTGCCAAACTGTACGTAAAGCGTTTTTCGGTTGCCACTGTATTGGCTGGTTTGACGTGTTTAGCCACGTTTCTTCCAGCGTAATACTTTGCCCCGGCACAACGTTTTGCTGAAGAGTTGAGTACAGAACGCGTTGTGCAGGTTGTGGCTGGGCTTGTGCGTTTTGGACAACCAAAAACGACATGACAATAAGCAAGAAAATGCTGCTGAGGTGGCGCAAATAGTTAAGTTTCATGGCGGTTAACTAAAAGTGAGGCAGGCATACTTTATAATGCCTGCCTGAAGTAATTTGAAGCGTCGTTAGCTCAGCTGGATAGAGCACGGGCCTTCTAAGCCTGAGGTCGGGGGTTCGAGACCCTCACGACGCGCCATTCATTTTGCGTTACGTTGGCATTCTTTGCATTACGCGGTTACGCCCTGCATCTTTGGCGTCGTAAAGTGCTCGGTCGGCGGCGCGGAACCATTGTTGCGGCAAACTATTTGCTTGTGGGGCAGCGCAACAGTAACCTATGCTAACTGTTAGCTTTATGGTGTGCGTTTCAAACGCTATTTTCATGTTTTCAACTTTTGAACGCAGTATTTCAAGCTGCTGCTTGGCAAGCATTTCGTTACTAACTTCCGAGAAAATTACAAATTCTTCACCGCCAAAACGCACAATTTCACTATTGGAATCACTGTAATGTGATTTCAGAATGTTGGCCAGGGCTATCAGGCAAGTATCGCCGGCCTCATGTCCCCATTCGTCGTTAATGTGTTTGAAGTGGTCGGCATCGATCATTGCCACCAGGTAAGGTGTTTGGGTTGTTCGACATGCGTCGAAAAGGGTTTCAAACGTTTGTTCGAAGTACGTGCGGTTACCCAAACCTGTTAGTTGGTCGGTTGTGCTGATCTCGGCCAGTTTATGATTGGCCAATGCCAATTCTTTGTTTAAGCGGCGCAATTTGCGGTTCCAGTAAACCAACACGGCAAATACAACAAGCGCTACAGCCAAAAGTTTCCACAATAGTGTGTAATCAACTTTTTCCTCAAGTGCCAAGGCCAGCCAGCGACTTTCCATCTCATTGCGTTCTGCTGCGTTAAGGGTGGCAAGCGCCTTCTCAAGCAGGGCAGCCAGGGTTGGGTCCTTTTCGTTAACCGCAATGGCAAGCGATGTGTCCATTGGAATGCGGCCGATGACGCGCACGTCGTTAATTTCCAATTCCTGCAAGAGCAGACTGGTTGTGGCCAGTGTGCCAACGTAGCCATATAGCTCGCCGTTTTGAACTTTTCGCAAACCGTCTTGCTCGCTGGCGTGTTGGGTAAGGTCTAATCCAGGGTATTGCAGGTTTAAATCCTTAACCCAAGCCGCGTGGTTCGATACTCCAATGGGTTTACCATGCAGTTCGGTTACAGAGCGAAAAAAAGGTGACTCTATTCGACCCAAAACAACGGTAGGCAGCGTGTAGTACGCTTCAGTTAATGTAATGTTCGGGTTTTTGTCCAATGTGTCGCTTGCAGGTACGGCGGGTAAAAGATCGCATTGCCCGTTTGTTAGTGCTTGCAGCGCTTCAGGCCAGGTTTGTGTTGGGTAGTGTTCGAACTCAACAGATAAGCGTTCAGACAAGTGATTTAGTAAGTCCGATGCAAGGCCTGTGTGTGCACCGTCGCCCGACACACCTTGCAATGGCATCCAGTTGCTGTTGGCACAAAACACCAGCTTGTGACCCTGGCTTTCCAGATATGCCTGCTCTGTTTCGGTAAGTGTAATGGTGTTAGTGGAAGCGGGGTTTATAAGTGCCGCGCCAAGCCAGCGGTTTTCAATAACACGCATTTGGGCCGGCGCGATGGCGCTCAGTGCATTGTTGAATATGGGTACCAGCGGTTCAAGCTCGGAGCGAAACGCAAAGCGTAGATCTTCGCGTACAGTTTGGTCGCTTAGCACGAGTTCGCCCGCGATGTGCAGGTTGTACAAGCCCATTTCCCGAAGCCAGTGGTTGCCATTGTCCAGTGCCGCAAGAACCAAATCGACCTGACCATTTTGAAGAGCAATAAACATCGAAGCCTGGTCGCTGAAGGCGATGGCATTGTCACCTACGTGCTGCTTAAGTGCGTCTTCGTAAAAAATGCCCGTGCCATATCCTACTTTTAACCCTTCCAGATCGGCCGTTGAGTTAAGCCGTTTGTCTGGCGAACGGCTGAACCCAACCACGGAAACATAGTGATAGGGGGCAGTGAAGCGGGCGAAGCTTCGACGTTCGGGGGAGTCGGAGATGTTGGCCATGACATCGATTTCACCGCGCTTGAATAGCTCTATTAGGTTGTGCCATTGGTCAACAACCGGAACGATGCGAACACCCGTAAGGTCTGCGATTCTGGAGAGGACGTCGACGGTAAGGCCTTGTACTTTGCCTTCGTTGTCAAACGATAGCGGTGCGTAGTCGCGCATCAGGCCCACCCGCAGAGGACCTTGTTGCCGAATCGTGGCCTTTTGAGATGGTGAAAGCTCAAACTGTGTTGAGCTTAAGGGGCGCCCGCCGAATTCCTGCCATCGAATGCGCAGTTTTTCCAGCCATTGTGGGTCTATCTGCCCAAGTGCATTATCTAATTTGGTGTGCAAGTCGGGCTGATCAAGCGCGACGGCAATGCGAAAGTCTTCTTTGTCTTGCCCATTTAACGGGGCGGGTGAGGCGACCTCCAGGTTAACAAAACCCTTCTGTCGGGCGAAATAGTTTAGCGTGACTTCGGGGCCGATAATGGCGTCGATCCAGCCAAACGACAACGCCTGAACCATTTCAGGTTGCAAACTGTACTCGGTTGTTTCCAGCCCTGCTTCTTGCAAGACTGATGAGTAATAGATATCTTTCAGCGACCCCACCCTGAACGGCTTTAAGTCTTCAAGCGAGTTAATGGGCGGAAGAGGGCGCCGTGTGTCGTGCATGACAATGGTTTGGCGAATATGGTAGGGGCGTGTGAACAACATTTTTTTTGCACGGTCTTCACGCCAGGATATTTCATCAACGGCATCAAGTTCACCACGTTGAAAGGCAGCGAAAATATCCGACCAGCTACCCACGCGGTAGACCATTTTCAGCCCGCTTATTCGCCCGATTTCGTTCAGAACATCAATCGAGAAGCCTTCGGTTCCATTTGCACCGAAGCTGGAGTAGGGCTCGTTGTCGGCCACAACACCAATTGAAACCGTGTTCAGGTCCTTCTGACGGTTTTCATTGGCAGAAGCAATGGCAACATTTGGGGTTGCCAGCAAAACAAGCTGCGCAAGCAACAGGACCAGAACGGGAATGAAACGATGCAACACCGCAAGTAGCGACATGACTATTCGCTGAAAAGCGTTTCGGGAAGCTGTTTAACTGCTTCGTATGTCATGCTAATGTGTTCGGCCAGGAGTTTGCTTGCCAATTCACCATTGTGCGCAAGTGTTGCGTCAAGAATGGCCCGATGTTCGCCATGCAGATCGCGTGGAATTGGCTTTCGGGTAATAACCAGGCGTCGGTAACGCTCTGCCTGCTGGTACAAAATGCCAA
>NZLH01000311.1 GCA_002694155.1 Pusillimonas sp.
ATCTCAGGGCGATGTATAACAGCGACTGCCAATGAAAGGCGCTGCCGATGACCTAAAGGCATCGCCCCGGGAAGGCTATCCATATTCGACAACAGCGAAAAACGACTTGCCACTTCATTAACGCGAGCAGAAATCTGCTCCTCGGGCACACTGAACAGACGGGCGTGCAAAAACAGATTCTGTCGAACCGTTAGCTCTGAATACAAAGAAAACGATTGCGACATATACCCAACTCGATGTCGCGTTGCCAGGTCGTACGTATCGACGACTTTTCCAAACAACCTGGCCTCTCCTTCGCTGGCGGGCAACAACCCCGTAAGCGCTTTCATCGTTGTTGTCTTGCCGCAGCCATTCGAACCTAGAAACCCGAATATCTCGCCCTTCTGAATACGAAAACTGACATTATCAACAGCAGTGAAATCGCCAAAACGTATGGTTAAACCTTGTGCTTCAATGGCGGTTTCACGCAAAGCGCCGGGACTTAAAGGCAACACGTCAATGGAACGATAGTTCGCACGTTCAATTTCAGGCAATAAACAAACAAATGCCTCCTCGAAGTTTCGAGCTGCGGTTCTTTGCAATAAATCGGCGGGTGTACCTGTTGCCAAAATGCGCCCTTCGCTCATTGCCACCACATGATCGAAGCGTTGCGCCTCTTCCATATACGCGCTGGCCACCAGAACACTCATATTTGAACGCGCTTGTTTAAGGCTGGAAACGAGTTCCCAAAATTGTTGACGCGAAAGCGGATCGACTCCGGTTGTGGGTTCATCAAGAACAAGGATTTCCGGGTCGTGAATTAGTGCGCAACACAGACCAAGTTTTTGTCGCATGCCGCCTGAAAGCTTTCCAGCAGGGCGGTCTAGGAACTTATGTAAACCCGTAGCCCGAGTCAGGGTGTGAATACGATGCTCACGTTCCTGTTCCGGTAAGCCAAACAGACGCCCAAAGAATGCAATATTCTCGGAAACAGAAAGCGTTGCATACAGATTACGGCCCAAACCTTGGGGCATATAAGCAATTCTTGGGCAAATTTGCCGACGCAGCCGCGAATTGGATATGTCGGCATCAAGCACCTGTAAACGGCCTTGCTGAATTTTTCTGGCGCCGGCAACCAAAGCCAACAAGCTAGACTTCCCTACTCCGTCTGGGCCTATTACCACCGTCATCTTTCCAGCAGGAATATCCAGACTCACGCTATTTAATGCCAGCGTCGTTCCGTACCGATGCGTTAGCGCCTGCGCGCTGGCAGCATAGATTTGAGAGCTATTATCCAGGCGGCTCATGGCGCGACATTAACTTCCAAGTGCGTCGGCCAACCAATGTCATCGTCAATTTTCACATACGCCACACCAGGCAACCCAGTTTTCACTTGCTCGATATGTTTGAGCAAGAGATCAGGATCAATTTGTGCCCGGACACGGAACATTAGCTTTTCTCGCTCATTCTGTGTTTCCACTGTTTTGGGCGTGAACTGCGCCACACTGGCCACAAAACTAATGCGCGCCGGAATAACATAACCTGGTGCGGCGTCAAACACCACACGCACTTCATCGCCCATTGCAACTTTACCTGCCTGGTTTGTAGGCAAGAAGAACGTCATGTAAACCTTGGTTAGGTCAATTAACGACACAACCTTGCCGCCCGCACCCAAAACCTCGCCAGCCTCAGCCACTCGATACTGCACACGCGCCATTCGGTCGGCCGTGAGTTGCGCATCATCCTTGTCGGCCTGAATCTTTTGAATCATGGCACCGGCCGCTTCAGATGCAGACTGTGCCTCGATCACTTGTGATTTTGCTGCTCGAATAGCCGCGTGCGCAGAAAGCACCTGCGCCTTGGCCGACGCTAACGCCGCCTTTTGACTTTCAACCGCTGCGTAATCGTCATCGAATTGCTGTCGTGAAATAGCGTTTTGCCCCACCAAACTTTGAGAGCGATCGAAACGTTTACGTGCCGCGTTCAACTCGGCTTCGCGTTGAACCACAAACGCCTGGGCTGCCTGCAATTCACTTTCACGCAGCGCCACAACCGCCCGGGCCGTTTCCAATGCATTCTGAGATTGCCGAAGCCGAGCGCGCGCCTGATCCAGATCGGCGTCTAAAGTGGCTGTATCCATGCGTGCCAGAATTTGCCCGGGCTTAACAAACTCGCCCTCTTCAACCAAAACTTCAGCCAAACGTCCCGGCATTTTTGTCGCAACATCTATTTCCGTGGCTTCGGTACGCCCGTTACCACTTGCAATACCCTGAAGCGTGTCTTGCCCTGGCCACCAATTACGACCCCCTGCAAGAAGAACCACGACTACACCAAGCAGTAAAAGTGCCCCCGCAATCAAATACCTCTTATTAACCGACATTTTAAATGGCCACCTTTGAGTTCTGATTAAGTGCTGCTGTCGATATTACTTGAGCACAGCATTCGTCGAAAGCACCTGACATTAAAACGCAAACAAGACTGTTGCTTTGTTGATTGTTCGCAAAAGAAAGCCAACAAATCCCTTGGTTATGCGTTCGCATTGGCCTTAGAATTGGCCCAACCTTCATTTAAGTTACCGCTGTCATGCTTGTCGTCTTTCCTGCCGCGTTTGCGCTGGCGCTTAGTCTTTCTTTTGGCAGCTTTGCCCAATCCCAACCCTTACCCCCCGCCACCGAGCTTCACCAAGAAGCCGGGTCGCTACGCGACGCCCAACAATGGATGCAGGCTATTTCACTATACGAACAGGGCATGGCACAGTACTCCAATGACCCCCGCTTCGCCGTGGGTTTAACCATGACATTGGCCGATGCAGGAAAAATCGACCAAGGTCGGGTACAAGGGAAAGAGCTCATTCGCCGCTGGCCTGAAAACCCGGATGCCTACATTGCAGCCGCTTACGTTGAAATGCGTGCGCAAAAACCCTACGCCTCCCTGGAACTAACCGACAAAGCCCACGAGTTAGCGCCCCAACTGGCCTACGTACAACGGGAATACATCTTCGCCTTACAGCGGGCCGGTTTAGCCTTACCCGCACTTGAGTTTTCAAGCAAATACCCCAATTTGCTAACACCTTCACAAGAACGTGACCTGCAAGGCGATGTATTGGCCGAACGTACCCGATTGGCAAGCTTGCCGGCACGGCCCAATACAGAACGTTTTGATATTGCCGACCGCGTATTAGCCGATTACGCCCGCACCATTGCCACATGGCAGGCTGAACCAGATAGCGGGCCGGCCGTCACCCGCCTGCGACTCGACCGTCTAAGTGCGCTACACGCGCGCAAGCGCTATGAAGACGTAGTTCAAGAATACGAGGCCTTAAAAGCCGAAGGGGTAACAGTGCCCGACTACGCCCTTAGTGTGGTCGCCTCGTCGTATCTTACGCTGCGCCAACCGCGGGTGGCTGCGCAACTATATAAGCGTATTGTGCAAACACCAGGCGGCCAATGGCGCGATTCGCGGCGCGCCGACGATGAAATTGGCTTGTACTACGCACTGCTGGAAAGTAACCATTACGAAGAAGCCCTGGATGTCATTACGCAAGCGTATGAACGGCAGCCACTATGGCTTTATGTGCCGGGCCAACCGGAACGCCTGCCCAACCCACGCAAGCTTGACACTGCATTAACCCGCACGATGGCTTACTACGCGTTGGACGACCTAGAGAAAGCACAGTCTCAAATCGATGGTATGGTGAATAAAGCGCCGAACAACACGATCTTGCGTACGGCGCGCGCTACCGTCTATCGCGCCCGGGGCTGGCCCCGTGCCGCCGAGCGCGAACTCAAGATGGCACAAACCATGACACCGCGCGCATTCGATGTGGAAACCGGGCAAGCCTATACCGCTATGCAGCTTCAAGAATGGCAGCAAGCAGAATCCTTAATTAACGACCTGGCTGCTCGCTACCCCGAGGAACCCAGTGTTCAGACACTGGAAAATGACTGGCGCATTCATCAGCGTGCCGAACTAAGAATAGAGGCCTACCGCGGCCTGGCCTCTGATAACCCCGCCGTGGGTAACCGCGATTGGGGCATTGATTCGGCAATTTACTCTTCTCCATTTGGGCATAATTGGCGGGCGTTTGCAGGTGTTGGGCAGGCAACTGCGTCGTTCGACGACGAAAACATTGATTACCGCTGGCAACGAGCAGGCGTGCAATGGCGTGCCAGAGGCACTAACGTTGAGGCGGAGATTTCGGCCAACCGTTTTGGCTATGGCGCCGAAACCGGGGCTCGTCTGCAGGGCGACTTCGATTTGAACGATACTTGGCAACTGGGTTTAAGCGGGGCATGGCTATCGCGCGAAACCCCATTGCGCGCATTGAAAGAGAATATTCGCTCTAACAGTGCAAGTGCCGCCTTGCGATGGTCTCCCAATGAGAAGACCGCCGCAAGTATGGGGCTGACTTATGCTCGCTTTAACGATGGCAATCATCGGTTGCTTGCTTTAGTAATGGGGCGCCAGCGTTTAATAACCCAACCCAACTATCAAATTGATGCCACACTCGACTTTTCCTTCCAACGCAACACGCTGGATAACGCCAATTACTTTAATCCACGTAGTGATTTAACGGTGGTGCCCGGCTTGGCCATTAACCAAACGCTTTACCGGCGCTACGACACCCATTGGCGTCATTTCATTACTTTAGGTGCCGGCGCCTACACACAGAAAGGCTACGGAACCGGCGCATTATTTAGCCTTGGCTACGGGCAACGACTTAGCCTAAGCAAGGTACTAGACGCAGGCTTAAGCATTACAGGTACGTCCCGCCCCTACGATGGCGCACGAGAAAAAGAGCTGCGCATTCAATTCGATCTGAGTTATCGGTTCTAGAAAATGTATCTACTTAAAAACCTCCTCGCCTGCCGGTTTCTGCTTTGGGCAATTGCGCTAACCGGGCTAGTCATGCTGTCGTCTTGCAGCACGGCAACAACTGCCCAATTCACGCCACCTAAGGAACGACCCACTGATGTAATGGAAACCGAGTGGCCAAAGCACGAATTGCTTACCCTGGCCTACCATGACATTAAAGACGGCCCACCCGACCAAACCTTCTTAAGTGTTAGTACAGATCAATTAATTAACCAGCTGGCCTGGTTGCGCGAAAACGATTTTAAGGCTGTTTCAGTTGACCAGGTTCTAGCTGCCCACAACGAAGAACAACCACTACCTGAAAAGCCGGTTTTGCTTACCTTTGACGACGGATACAAAAGCTTCTACACGCGCGTCTACCCCATACTGAAAGCGTACCAATGGCCGGCCGTGTTGGCACCGGTTGGGAAATGGATGGACACACCTCCAGGGAAGAAGGTTGATTTTGGCGGACTGTCTGTTGAGCGCAATCGCTTCCTGAACTGGCAAGAAGTTTCAGAAATGTCGAAGTCGGGGCTTATAGAAATAGCCGCGCACACAAACGATTTGCATTTTGGCACACTGGCCAACCCGCAAGGCAATAAAGAGCCGGCAGCATCCAGTTACCTTTTCAATGCGCAAACGCAAACGTACGAAACCCCGAAAGCGTATCAGCAACGTCTTTCCAGCGACGCCAGAACCATTGCTGCAAAAATAGAAAAAGCAACCGGACAATTACCAAGAGTATGGGTTTGGCCCTACGGCTCGGCGGGGGGAACGGCCCTTCAAATTCTGGCACAAGAGGGATACAGCGTAGCCATGACGCTAGAAAACGGAGCCGGCACCGTAAACGAGTTGATGAACATGCCACGTATGCTATTGGCTAATGCACCCGGAACAGACAATTTCGCTTCTCAGGCTTTAAGGGTAGACCAACCCGACCTGGTTCGTGTGGCCCACATAGACCTTGATTATTTATACGACCCCGATCCCGCCCAAATGGATACAAACCTGGGCCTGCTGGTACAACGTATCGCCGACCTGGAAATTACAACTGTTTTTTTGCAAGCCTACGCAGACCCGGCGGGCGACGGGCTGGTGAAATCGGTTTATTTCCCAAACCGTTGGCTGCCGGTGCGGGCCGACATTTTCAATCGGGTGGCCTGGCAACTTCGTAACCGCGCCAAAGTAAAAGTGTACGCCTGGATGCCGGTTTTAAGTTTCGACCTGGGACCAGAACTAGACCGGGTCGCACGTTGGGAGCCTGGCTCGTCGATGGATAGTGCCCGGCCTGATCCAAAACAATATCAACGTCTTTCGCCGTTCAACGTGCAAGCGCGTGAACAAATTATTGAAATATACGAAGACCTTGCCCGCTACGCCCATTTCGACGGCATTTTGTTCCACGATGATGCACTATTAGGCGACTTTGAAGACGCCAGCCCATCTGCAATTAGCGCGTATCAACGTGCCGGCTTACCCGGCAACATTGAGGCACTGCGCTCTGACCCGGCGCTAATGCGTCGCTGGACACGCCTTAAAACGGAAACGCTTAACGATTTCACCATGGAACTTGCCAATAAAGTTAAAGCAGTGCGGGGGCCGCAAATAAAAACAGCGCGCAATATCTTTGCCATGCCTATACTGCAACCAGAAAGTGAAGCATGGTTCGCCCAGAACCTTGACGATTTCCTGGCTTTGTATGACTACACTGCGCCAATGGCCATGCCCTATATGGAAGGTGTTGCTCCCGACCAGGCAAACCAATGGCTGACACAGATAGTAAACGAAGTGGCTAAACGGCCCGGTGCCCTAGAGCGAACTGTTTTCGAAATCCAGGCACGCGATTGGTCGAAACCCGACAGCCCGTTTATTAGCGGTACCGTTATGGCAAGCTGGCTAGAGACCTTACAACTGGCGGGTGCGAAACACTTTGGCTACTACCCCGACGACTTCATCGCCAACCATCCTCCACTTGCAGAAATTCGACCTGCTATCTCGGCATCGTGGTACCCCTACCCATGAAAGGGCGCATTCTAACCAAAGTCTCCCTGGCATTCATGCTGGCTGCGCCTGTTGCGGCCTTGTTTGCACTTGGGGAAGACGTCGTCCTGGGTTTTTTGTTCTTTTATCCTTTGTTTATGTCGGGCTTCTGGATGGCCGGCGGCCTGTACTTCTGGTGGCACTGGGAACGCCACTGGAGCTGGGGGCCCAACAGAGAACCGCCAGAAGTGCCGGGGAACCCTCTTGTTTCGATACTGGTTCCTTGCTTCAACGAACAAGACAATGTGGGCGACACGCTGCACTATGCACTTAACCAGCGCTACGCGAATATTGAGGTCATCGCCATTAACGATGGTTCCAGCGATGACACTGCAAAAATCTTAAACACAATGGCAGCCCAACACCCCAAACTTCGTGTCATCCACCTGGCAGAAAATCAAGGTAAGGCTGTTGCCTTGCGTATGGGCGCACTTGCCGCCCATAGCGAATATCTGGTGTGTATTGATGGCGACGCCTGCCTGGATCACGACGCGGCTGCGTACTTGGTTCAACCGTTGGTTCAATACCCGCGCGTTGGGGCGGTTACGGGTAACCCGCGCATTCGAACACGATCCACCCTGATTGGCAAAATTCAAGTCGGTGAGTTTTCCTCGATTATCGGCTTAATCAAGCGCACCCAACGCATTTACGGGCAAGTGTTTACGGTATCGGGTGTCGTTGCCGCATTTCGACGCCGCGCGCTTGACCGGGTGGGGTACTGGAGCCTGGACATGATTACCGAAGATATCGACATTAGCTGGAAACTGCAACGAGATCATTGGTCTATTTTCTACGAACCACGGGCCTTATGCTGGATTCTCATGCCTGAAACGCTGAAAGGTTTGTGGAAGCAGCGCTTACGCTGGGCGCAAGGCGGGGCGGAGGTTTTTGTAAAGAATGTCGACGACTTATGGACATGGCAGCACAGACGTCTTTGGCCCATGTTCTCCGAGTATTGTCTATCAACACTGTGGGCCTACCTGTTTGCAGCCTCAATCGTGCTATGGCTTGCAGGCCAATTTGTGCCTTTACCCGATGCCATCCGTGTTCATAAACTGGTTCCGCCGGGCTTCACAGGCTTGGTTTTATGCGTGGTATGTCTTATGCAGTTCACGGTTAGCGCTTTTATCGACAGGCGCTACGAACGAAACAGTTTGCTTAACCTGTTCTGGATCGTTTGGTACCCCATGGTGTACTGGATGATTAACCTGGCAACCACTCTGGTCAGCTTCACCAAAGTAGCATTAATGGGCCAGCGCCCTCGGGCACGATGGGTCAGCCCCGACCGCGGCATTGCGCATCAACCGCCTGGCAAGGAAACAAAATGATTATTCAAACGCAACGCCCTTGGCGTTTAATAGCGCTTGATACGGCCCTTACCATTCTTGCCTGGGCCGCATTTCTGGCGCTATTCGCCATGGGCTTGAAATCGTTATTGGCCATGCTTCAAAATCACAACCCCGAATACTTGGCCACCGAAATTATTCCGTTGTTGAATACTTTCGGCTTCTATACAGTGCTGGGCGTTGTGAATGCCTTTATTCTGTTTTTCTGGGCCCGTTACAACATATATCGTTTCAGGGGGAAAGACCGTCGCAAGCCAATTGAAAACTTAAATTACGACGGCTTACTGACCAGTTTCAACATTAACAACGCCAGCCTGCAGGCTTTGCACGAAAACAAGGTGGTTGTCATTCACCACCGGCAAGATGGCTCGGTTGAAGCGGTAAAAGGCTTATGAAGACCGCGCAGGAAGCACACGCCCTTCGCAATTACCAAAGCCAACCCGGTAGCCATCACCCTGACACCAACCAGTTAAGCGCACAGCATCGCCATCTTCGATAAAGCTACGCTGCCCGCCGCCTTTTAATGGTAGCGGCTCACGACCATTCAGGGTTATCTCTAGCAGCGAACCGAAAGAGCCCGGTTCTGGGCCACTGATAGTGCCCGAACCCATTAGATCGCCCACCCGGACATTACAACCCGACACAGTGTGGTGTGCCAGCTGTTGCGCCATTGACCAGTACAAATAACGAAAATTAGTTTGACACAATAATGTGTCGTCCTCGGCTTCCTGCGGACGCAACCAGGCTTGCAAATTAATATCGAAGGCATGATCACCTTCGTGTTGCAAATACTCAAGCGGTGTAGGCGACTGCTTTGGTTGCGCAACCCGGAAAGGCGCCAGGGCATCGAAAGGAACGACCCAAGGAGAAATCGTCGTTGCAAACGTTTTGGCGTTAAATGGGCCCAGGGGCACGTACTCCCAGGCTTGCAAATCGCGCGCGCTCCAGTCGTTTAGTAGCACCATTCCGAAAATGTAATCTTCTGCCTGGTCACAAGGAACGGACGAACCCAGTGCGGTTTCCTTTCCCACAATAAAACCCATCTCCAGTTCAAGATCAAGCTTTCTGCATGGGCCAAACAGGGGGCGCGGCTGATCGGGCAACTTTATTTGACCATTCGGCCTTAAAACAGGCGTACCGCTAACCACTACGGAAGAAGCACGCCCATTGTACGCAATGGGAATTTCAAGCCAGTTCGGCAACAAGGCGTTATCGGGGTCGCGAAATAGTTTGCCCACATTTGTGGCATGCTCTTTCGAAGAGTAAAAATCGGTATAACCGGGAACCTGAACTGGCAAATGCATTTGCACATTGCGTTGAGGAATCAAGCAACGGTCGCGCAGCGCTGCATTATCACGCAACGTTGCGTCGGCGTCATGCAGAAGTTGCGCAACACGGCCACGCACTTCGCGCCAGGCTTGTCGACCCAAGGCAATAAAATCATTCAACGTGGGTTGATTAAACACTTTATCGTCGTACGATAATAAGCCCTCTGACGCCAACACTGATAAATCGAGTACAAACTCACCAATGGCAACGCCCACTCGGGGCTTGCCGCCTTCTGCTAACGAGAACACACCATACGGCAAATTCTGAATAGGAAAGTGCGTTTCAGGCGAGTTAGCCGATTCAACCCAGCTACGCCACTTTGGTTGCGGCCCAATTGTGGTCATACAGTTCCTCCGGAGGTAAAGTGTCGCGTAAGCCCCTGCCAGCACAAGTAATAATCACTTTGCCGTAATGTGCTGTTAACCGCTTCGTTAGACGGTAACAAGGGCGCTCGTGTTTCAAACATAAAGGCCAGCGTATCAGTCACCTTGCGCGGTTGGCTGGTGTCTTCATTGGATGCCTTTTCAAAGGTGTCGGCATCGGGCCCATGCGACACCATGCAATTGTGCAAACTTGCCCCGCCGGGTACAAAACCACCTGATTTTGCATCGTACTGCCCATGCACCAGCCCCATAAATTCGCTGGCCACATTACGATGAAACCAGGGTGGACGAAAAGTGTTTTCAGCCACCAACCAGCGTGGCGGGAAAATGACAAAATCAATGTCATCGACACCCGGCGCATAACTAGGCGAATGCAACACAAGGAAAAGTGACGGGTCGGGGTGATCGAAGCTGATGGTGCCAATAGTATTGAAGCGACGCATGTCGTACTTATAAGGCGCGTAATTGCCATGCCAGGCAACCACATCGCACGGCGCATGACCTAACGAGGCCCGCCACAGTGCCCCTTGAAACTTGGCAATAAGCTCATAGTCGCCCTCTGTGTCTTCGAACCAGGCAACCGGCGTCTCGAAATCGCGCGACAAGGCCAAGCCGTTGGATCCGATGGGCCCCAGGTCGGGTAGCTTCAAAAGTGCGCCATAATTTTCACAAATATAGCCCCGCGCATGCGCGTCGAGCAAAGTGACGTTAAATCGACACCCCCTTGGAATCACCACCATTTCTTGCGGTTCAACGCTTAGCAAGCCGAACTCGGTTTTTATACCCAAGCGCCCTTCTTGCGGCACTATAAGAAGCTCACCATCGCCATTATAAAAATAGCGATTTCCCATAGATTCATTTGCGCAATACAGGTAAATGGCGCAGCCTGCCATAGACTGCGGTGCACCATTTCCCGCATACAAACGCCAACTGTCGATAAAGTCGGTTGCTGCACTTGGCACCGGTAGCGCATCCCAACGCATGGGATTCGGCTCGGGCTGGGCACACAACTGTTCACCTGACCAGGCATTGCTATACGGCTTGAATGGCGAATGCACTGCACCAGGCCGAATCCGGTATACCCAACTACGACGATTGGCTTCACGCGGTGCAGTGAATGCCGTGCCGGAAATTTGTTCGGCGTATAGCCCATGCGCCACCCGCTGAGGCGAGTTTTGCCCAACCGGCAACGTGTCGGCCAACGCCTCTGTTGCAAAGTCGTTGCAAAAGCCAGATAAATACCGCAAAGCAGATTGGTTAAATAAACTGCAATCGGCAGCCGCGATTGCAGTTTTGTGTTTTAACGTCATAATGTCATCCTTATCAGAACAACGCAGTGTTTCTAATAAGATAACAAAATACGCTGCAACGCAAGAGAAAGTACCGATCAATACAGATCAGAATTGATGCACATCAAAAGATTAATATAAAAGTTTTCTTTTTATGCCGTGCACATTCTGCATTGATACATAAAGTACAAAAATAACGAATCGTATATTAAACGCCTTGCTTTACCCTTGCCTCAATCGCATCGGCCGCCCGCTCTGCCGACAAACGCAAAGAGCGTCGACCTTCTTCCAGGTTGGCTGCAGCTGGGTCGTCCAAATAACCCTGGGGCGTTTTGGCGCGGGCGTGCTCAAAGCCTTTGCGCCACTCTTCCAGGTCTTCAGGCCCGAAATCAGTCGACAACAGGCCACGACGCACTTCATCGTGAACCAGATCCGGACACGAACAAAGCATCATTGACGTTTCCCACTGCCCGGCATGGACATCGATAAACTTCGGCGGCATATCTTCATCCTCGTCGAACGCAGAGGCCCCATAACAGTTTCCAACAGGGTAGTTTTGCCGGCCCCATTACGCCCTAAAACAGCCACACTTTGGCCTTCGGGCACCTGAAGCGAAACTTCATGTAAAGCAATAGCATCGCCATGGCCGGCGGATAAATTATCGATATCAAGCAGCATGCTTGTGCCCCAAATAAACGTCTCGAACGCGCTGATCTGCAGCAATTTCTTCAGGCGTCCCCTCTACCAATACACCACCGCCAACCAACACCGTAATCCGTTTGGCAAAACGGAATACCAAACGCATATCGTGCTCGAGAAGCAGAATGGCCAAATCGGACGGCAGCGAATCGATTAAGCGAAACAGTTGATCGCCCGCTTGCGCTGAAACACCTGCCGCAGGCTCGTCCAACAACAACACCTTTGGTTTGCCGGCCAAAGCCAATGCCACTTCAAGCAAACACTGCAGACCGTATGGCAACTCGCGCGTAATGTGGTTCATGTATTGCCCTAACCCTACCGCCTGCAACAATTCACGCGCCTCTTCACCAGTACGCCGCCCTAATGCCGCCGTACCAAAAACACGCAAAGCATTACCTTCGCGCTGCGCGATGGCCAAGGAAACGGCCTCGACAGGGGTCATTGAACGAAACAACGAATTTTTCATGTTCCTGGCAAGCTCAACTGCTTTGTCGCCGTCGATATTGCCATCCAGCTCGCGGATAATGTCATAAATCATGTTCATGCCATCCCACGTTGCTGCCATGTAGAAGTTCACACGCTCGTCGGGGCCATGCACGTCTTGATAGGCTTTGATCAACTCTTTATTTTCAGGCGAGTCGTGCGCCATGGAATAATGATGACTGGTTACCAGGCCCAGCTCAATATCGCCGATCCGGTCAAGGAACACATCATCGGTAATGTCGCCCGTAGTAATCAGTTGA
>NZLH01000312.1 GCA_002694155.1 Pusillimonas sp.
CCATAGTTTTTTAGCTTCATCAAGATATGTTTCAGTCTCTTGCCAGTATATCGCAGACCAATCTGGTGACACCAAGCTGAACAAGTCTTCCTTGGTCGCCGATGCTTTTAACAGGTTTTCTGTGGTGCGATGATACAACGTCGCCTCATTGATAACATCTTGCAAGAAATCATTCCGCAACTCAGGCGCGTTTTCTGGCGTGAACACACGATAGTCTGTCGCGTTGGCATAGACAATAAAGGGCGGTAGGTTGCCATTTAGCGCCCAGAACCCAGCCGCTTGGAACACATTGTTCATATCAAACATACCGGTGAGAGAGCTTGGCAGACTGCCAGCTTGCCACCCAGATTTAGACCGGCTACTTGGCCGTGACCATTTTGTTTTGAGATCACCTCGCCGGTTGTAGTCCGGCTTGGTGTGATATGGCACCTGTAATCCAGGCAGGGGCTTCAACAATTCGATCTCACCCAATATGCGGTTATCACTAGCCATAGCCTCTTGTAAGCCTTTCACGGCGTGTTCAACTACAATCGGTAGCTCTTCTAAATATTTTTCTTTGCGAGCCTCATCTGCGTCGCCGTTTGGCTGATATGTTTGCAAATGTTCTATGCCGGCATGGATTGCCTCAGCCATTGACACGGTTTTGCCCTGTTTGTCCATGACCAGATGCAAATCTGTAGCCACTTGGGTAGCTACACCGCCGGCCATGTTGGCGCTGCCGCGGCCATCACGCAATCGATAAAGAACATCCTTGGCCTCAAGGATCTCTTTGCTTGTGGATTTTTTGTTACGCAAGACCTTTTTGGCTTTTTCAATTTGTGGTCTGACGTGTATCTTTTCAAAAAAGTCTTTTGCTCGATCTTTTGAGCGCTGGTTGGACACTGTCCAGATACCCAGCTTTGTGGCAAAGTCAGGTGTGTCTATCATTTACATTCTCTTTTGTCTGTTTCCGTCAATAAAGTACATTGTCAATAAAGCACTAGACCGATATCGTCAAGGCGTGTTATCAACCAAACATGAAACTCAATGAATACAGAGGCCGGCGGGGCTGGTCATACTCAGAACTAGCGCGTCAGGTTGGTGCGCCCCATGCTACGGTTGCACGCCGTTGGTGCTTGCCGCGCGGCCATAAAGACCGGCTGATTCCTAATGAGAATTACATGGACAAGATCATTCTTTTGACCAATGGTGAGGTCATGCCAAATGACTTTTATGTGCGACATGACTGAAGACGAGCTGCAAAAACAAGTCGCTGAGTGGTTGCATTATGCTTTGCCGCCAGGTTGTGTATTTCATCACAGCCCGAATGAAGGCACGCGCCATGTGGCTTTCAAACACAAGCTCAAACTGATGGGAACCAAGTTTGGCTGGCCTGATTTGGAAATCTTTGTGCCGGGGGATGAAAGCAAGATTGGCTGTAGCACGTCGGTGTTTATAGAGCTGAAGAGGCTCAAGGGTGGAAAGCTCACACCCAATCAGGAAGAGATGCGGAACCGGCTTTTGCTGGCCGGCTGCCACTGGGGCTTGGCCAGGTCGGTCGAACAGGTACGCGATATCCTAGAGCCCATCGTCAAGCTGAGGGCAGGAATTTGATGGCGATTGTACAGATTTTAGAGTGGCCGGAGCTGGGCTTCCAATACATGGCTGAGTGCGAGCATTGCCTGGACAGAAGCGGTGATATTTCTGGATGCCATGAGTGTAATTACAAAGGGTATCGCCGGCTTACTGAGGAAGAAGAAGAGCGCGTGGGATGATGTCTCACGTTGATTTATGCTCTGGCATTGGTGGTTTTGCATTAGGTTTTGAGTGGGCTGGCTTATCCAAACCTGTCATGTTTTGCGACGTAGAGCCTTGGAGTCGCAAGGTACTAGTAAAGCACTGGCCTGATGTATTGATAGCAAAAGACGTAAAGGAGTTAGCGAGTGACCCAGCTAGACTTGTTCCAGACTGCGACATCCTCACAGCTGGATATCCATGTCAGCCCTTTAGTGTTGCCGGGTTGCAAAGAGGCGCGCAAGATGACCGCCACGTCTGGCCGGAAATATTTACCATTGTGCAAGCAAAGCGGCCAAATTGGTGCGTTTTCGAAAATGTTCCTGGACACATTAACTTGGGGCTCAACCAAGTGCTATCTGACTTGGAAGATAAGGCCGGTTACGCAGTCCAAACATTTTGTGTTGGAGCTGTGGCCCTCAATGCCCCCCACCGCAGACAACGAATTTTCGTTATTGCACACGCCAACAGCCAAGGCGAACCAGATGGCACCAAGCATGAACAGCGGATGGTGGCGAACACCAGCCGCAGCAAATGCTCAACAGGGGCCAAAAAGCCCAGAGTTTTATCATCATTGCAAAAAGACGGGGCAAAGCATGATAACACTTGTGGACGAAGTGAGAATGTGGCCGACACCGACAACGAGGGATCACAAGGGCGGTTATCAGGGCGGCAGGGTGCGGAATGGCAAGGTGAGCATGGACACGCTCAATGTAGCGGTACAGCACACAGACAACCAGCAAAAGACTGGTGGGCAGTTGAACCCCCAGTGGGTCGAGTGGCTCATGGGATACCCGGAAGGGTGGACAGACTGCGAGGGCTAGGCAATGCAATCGTGCCACAAATAGCCATGCAGATTGGATTGACGATCAAGGCGGTGCGTGATGAGTAGGCAAAAGGATGATTGGTATCCGACGCCGTCAGAGGCTGTTCATGCGCTACTGAGCAATGAACGGTTTGAGCCGGTCATATGGGAGCCGGCAGCTGGCGACGGCGCTCTGGCTGAGTGCTGTGAAAAGGCTGGATACAAAGTGGTAGCGACAGATCTGAATGACTACGGCTATTGTCAGTTCGGGGTGGACTTCTTGATGGAGCATAGGCGCCGGGTTGATCATTTAATTACAAACCCGCCGTATAAATTAGCTGAGCAATTCATAACACACGCGATACATCTTGGATGCACCAAACACGCCTGGTTGTTGCGCCTTAGCTTCCTGGAAGGCATACAGCGCTATTGGCGTTTGTTCTCAATGAATCCACCAGCAAAAGTCTATGTGTTCAGCCGGCGTTTGACGATCTGGCGCGGCGATGAAGAGGTGACCGGCTCTGGCACCACAGCCTACGCTTGGTTTGTGTGGGAAGCAGATTATTGTGATGACCCGGTGGTCAGGTGGCTGACATGACACGCGATGAAGCAATACAGCTCGCACGGGCTGAGTACCGGCGCTCAGTTATTGAGGGTATGGGGTTGTTTATGATTGCTGAAGCCTGGGGCATCGAGCCCTGGGCAAAGACACAATATGGCGGTCACGGGGTGCTTACAGAAGGTTATGTGCTAGATCAAATGGCACGTCAGATTATGGAGATGGACATTGGATCAGACACATTGGCCGCAGAGGTGCTGTATTTGCCAGGCGTATCACGAACAGATGCTGGGAACTTGGGTGATATTGGGCAGCGGCAAGCTGGTGTGTGCAAATGATAAATGTTGGCGTGAAGCTGTGAAACAACAGGTAAAAAACTCAGGGGCTGTTTATGAGGAGAATGATTAGATGCCATATTGTGCGATTGTAATGCCAGGTGAAAGCGAAGATTTGCAAGATTTAGAAGATCACATGACCATAGGTTTGGAAACTGTTGAACAAATGAAGGATTATGCACAGATGTCGGCAGAAGGCTACGCTATGGTACACCCGGAGCCAATCAGTATATATATTTTGAATTTAAATGTTGAGCCGATGCCAGCTGAGTATGATTTAGATGAGGTTGTACCGATGCCGCAGATGCCGCAGTATGGGCGCCGGGTTGTGGAAAAGTATTTATTTAGGCGTCATTGATTGAAAGGGGCTTGACAGGATATGAGAACGGAAAATAAAATCGGCGCAGCCGGCGTATCTAAGACTAGTCTAAGACAGTCTAAGAATATTTCAGAAAATCCAACCATAAATAAACTTATTAATAACATAACTAAGCATAGCAATGCTCAGTATGTCTCAGCTATAGCTAGATCTAAGATTGCGCCGCTCGATGAATTACAGCGCCGAGTGTTCAAGCGATTGCGTCCAATGTATGGCGTTGATCGTTACAAAGAATTGCAGAACGCTGTGAGTGCCATGAATCCTTTGGATCGGCATGATTGGCTCAACGCAAAGCTGGACGAACTCAATGAACATCGTTGAGATCAATGATCTGTTTCTGGAAGCGGCTGAGACAGAACGCAAGCTGCCGCCGGCCATACGCAGACAAAAGATGTGTGCCTGGCCTGATCATGTCACGGATTGGCAAGCCTATGGCTACAATGCTTTTGAAGCGCCC
>NZLH01000313.1 GCA_002694155.1 Pusillimonas sp.
CCGTTGGGGTGCAAACGCAGCAAAATCAAACTGCCCAGAAAGCGCAAGATACGTTAGTTCAACAAAATTTCTCTGCCCAACAGGCTATTTCAGGCGTTAATCTGAATGAAGAGTACGTGAATCTTGAGCGCTACCAAGAACATTTTCGTGCCGCTTCACGGCTTATCGATGTTAGTTCAACCTTGTTCGATACATTATTGGGTTTACGGCAATAGCCTTGTTTAAATTTTCAGGTGTAAAGGAATAACGCGATGCGTATCAGTTCCAACTTATTTTTCGAGACCGGTCTGCGAACCATTAATTTGCAGCAGTCTGATCTTATGCACCGTTACCAGCAAGTGGGTACAGGGCGCCGCATGATTACGCCTGCCGATGATCCGCTTGCAGCAGCACAAACCATTAACATTGCGCAATCGCAATCATTGAATTTGCGTTACGCCGAGAATCGCCAGGTAGCCAAAACCCAATTGGGTACGCAGGAAAACACGCTTGATTCGGTTACGACTTTGTTGCAAGGTATTAAAACGCGCCTGGTTGAGGCCGGTAACGGAACGCTCTCTGACGCCGACCGCGGGGTACTGGCGAATGTGCTGGAAAATGCCAAAGACAACCTTATGGGGTTGGCCAACGCAACCGATGGCAATGGGCAATACCTGTTTTCCGGTCATTCGGGCAGCCGTCCACCCTTTATTTCCGATGCCTTTGGCGCAGTTAGTTACCAAGGTGATGAAGGGCGCCGCCTTATTCAGGTTGACCAAACACGTCAATTAGATTCGGCCGATAATGGGCTTGATATTTTCACCAAGGCGGCACCCGGCGCACGCGATTACATTACTCATGCTGCCAACGGCAATCAGGGTACCGGAATCATTGGTAAACCCGTTATCTCTGACCCCAAAGGGCAGTACGTGGGTGCGAAGTTTGAACTGTCATTTACCCAGGCCGGCGATGGCTCTATGGAGTACAGCGTTACGGTTCGCGATGCGGGCGACTATGTTCTTTCCGGCCCCAGTGCGCCTGTTACCTACGACCCTGAAACCGAAACTTTAGCTTTACCCGGTGGCGTTCAGGTTGCGTTTTCGGGCGTTCCCGCCGATGGTGATGCATTTAGCATAGAGCCGGTTTTCGTTACTGATCCGTTTATTTCAGCGCAACAATCGGCGCCCGGCACAGAAGGGACAGCTGTTTTGGGCGAACCAAGTGTCACAGATCCGGCCGGCGAGTATATGGGCAAACGGGTTGACGTGGTTTTCCAGAACACCGGCACGCCTCAATATCAACTTACGGTCGACGGCGATACCGGGCCTTGGGTCAATTACACCGATCCTGGCCCGGGCGGTGTTCTTGACCTGGGGGGTGGCCTTGAGGTTGAGTTTGAAGGGGTACCGGGCGATGGCTATGCCTTTTCTGTCGAGCCCGTTGAACCTTCAACCAACCTTAACGTGTTCGATGCCCTTGACGATATTATTACGTCCTTAAAAACGCCGGTTCAGGGCGACCCGGCCGCTTATGCCAATTATCAGAATGTGCTTGCTTCTGCTATGCAACGCATCGATGTAAATTTCGATCAGGTTCAAACGGTAGTTTCGTCGGTTGGTACCCGGTTAAGTGAAATTGATGCCATAGATGCAAACAGTAGCGTTCGTGAATTAAGTTATGCCCAGGATCTTTCACGACTTGAAGACGTAGATTATTACGAAGCTATTGCACAATTGCAGTTACGTACCGCTGCCCTCGAGGCCGCCTCAATGGCGTTCAAGAAGATTCAGGCAACCAGTATGTTTAATTTGAAAGGCTGAAATTAAGTGGGGAAATTAGCCTCCAAGAAGTTTGAAAGCCTTCGTGGGTTTTATAAGGCAGCCGCAGTAGCCGGGGCATTATTGATGCTGTCAGGGTGTTCTACCACCGGGCGCTCGTTTAACGAAATGGCCTTATCAGAATTTGTGCCCGGGCAAACAACTTACACACAGGCCGTGCGTTTGCTGGGTGCAGAGCCTGTTAATACTTATTCGCAACTGAATGGTGCGATGCTGGCACAGTGGGAGCACAAGGTAACCGTTCTTACCGATGCAGCTTATTACCGGCGTAATCTGGTTTTGCGCTTCAGTCCCGATGGCCGATTCGAGGCAGTGGTAGACAGCAATAATGTATTACCATCGCCCAAGCAGGCCCCGAAAATGAATGGCTATGCACCCATGCCACCTGCCCCTACCCCTGTGCGTCAGCCAAACCCCGAGCTGGAGCAAACGGTGTCCTCGCAGGCCGTAGCTTACCCGTTGAAGTAATTTTTTGGGCATCAATTCACTTACAGTGCGCCCATCAGGCGGCCCATTGCGCTGAAGCCCTCGTCAAATAGCCTGCGCAAGAACGGCGAGGTTTGCGGTAGAACGACCCAAAGCAAAATTAAACCAACAGACAGGCTAATTGGGAAACCCACGGCAAACACCGATAATTGCTGTGCTGTTCTATTCAAAATACCCAGCGCCAGGCTAATAGTAAGCAAAACAATAATTAAAGGCAGTGCCAGCAACATTCCAGCAATCATGACCTGGGCGCTCCACTCAAACAATACGGGCAAGCCATTCAGGTTGATACCTTCATTACTGATGGGCAGGATATCGAAACTTCGAATAAACCCCGCCAACATTAGCAGATGGCCGTTGAACGCAATGAACAGCAACATTGCGATCATGTTCATAAGTCGTGATAGAACGGCAGTGTTTGCCCCTGTGGCGGGGGCAAAAAATGATGCGAAAGACAAACCCATTTGTAGGCCAACGAATTCGCCGGCGGTTTGTACTGCAGCAAAAACCACCCGCATAACCAACCCCAACAAAATGCCAATCACAACCTGTTGCAGCAAAATGAACAAGCCTTCATACGATGCCGGTGAAATTGCCGGCATGGGTGGCAGGGTAGGTGCAATAACAATGGCAATAAAGGCTGCCAACCCCACTTTAGCCCGGTTGGGAATAGCGGATTCGCCCAGCAGCGGCACGGCGCCAATAAAAGCCAACAGGCGTACGAAGGGCCACAGAAAAGCGTTGATCCAGCCATACAGTTGGGTTAAGTCAACAGAAATCATGGTGGCTGGGGGCAGACTTAACCGGCCAAGGTTGGCAAGGAAAGCAGCAATTGACGAATGTAGTCGACCATAAGGCCAATAAGCCAGGGCCCCATTAAAGCCAGTGTGACGCCAATTGCCAGCAGCTTGGGGATGAAAGACAACGTCATTTCGTTAATTTGCGTCGCAGCCTGAAAAATACTAATCAGCAAACCCACTGCCAGGGTAATGAGCAAAACCGGGCCGGCCAGAAAGAACGCTACTTTTAACGCCGTGTAGGTCATCGACATGACGGTTTCTGGGGTCATGGTGTCGTGTCCTCCGTTAATAGAAACTGCGGGCCAATGAACCCAGCAGCAGGTGCCAGCCATCGGCCAGTACGAATAGCATAAGCTTGAACGGCAATGATATGGTTACCGGCGGCACCATCATCATACCTAGTGCCATTAGCACGCTGGCCACAACCAGGTCGATAATTAAAAACGGGATGAAAATAGTGAAACCAATTTGGAATGCCGTTTTAAGTTCACTGGTAACAAACGCGGGCACCAGAACGCGCAGCGGAACATCTTGCGGTGTTTGAAATTCACCTGCATTTGACATGTTTGCGAACAAAGCCAGGTCCGTTTCGCGAGTGTGACTAAGCATAAACGTGTGAAACGGCTTGGCACCTTCGGCCAGCGCGGCTTCGAATGAAAGCTCACCCTGACTTAGCGGCAAATAGGCTGTGGTGTAAACCTCGTCGAGTACCGGCGACATGGCGAAGATTGTTAGGAAGAGTGCTAAACCAATCAGTACAGAGTTTGGGGGCGAGGCGCCGGTTCCCATGGCGTTGCGAAGCAAACTTAGCACGATAATAATTCGCGTAAATCCGGTCATCATCAGCAGCATTGCCGGCAGAAACGACAGCATTGTCAGCAGCAACAAGGTCTGCAGACTTAGCGAATAAGTTTGCTCGCCGTTCGGCCCTGGTGTGGTGGTGAAAGCGGGCAGGGTGGTTTGTGCAATGACGTCCTGGCAAAGTGTTGCTAAAACCAGCAACAGGCCAAAAAGAACAAAACTTTTCTTGCGCGAAGGGGCACCGAACAGA
>NZLH01000314.1 GCA_002694155.1 Pusillimonas sp.
CTGTTAGGTGTTGCTAAATGCAACAAAGTTTGGCGTGATTTGTTTGTCCCAAACCCGTAGATCTGTGAATGTCTGTTCAACTAACTTTAAGTTTCCTTTTTTTATTCATTAATCATTTGATTTTAAAGAGAAATTTTTTATTTTTTTACGTGTTCAAAATGCTCTAGATGGGATGATGAATTGATCCATGCGTAGATTTCAGGCTGGTGCGATACACCGGCCAGGTCGACTATGTGCTCGTAAGAACCAGGGCGCGGTGTGCTGGTTTCGAAGGGAGAAAACGCATGGTCAGGTACAGCATTCTTTTTCGGTACGGTATTTTTTTGTTGTTGCTGGTAACCACTGGATGCGCCCAGATATCGCAATGGGCAAATACATTTAGTCCGCCAAGCTCAACAGGGAAATTCAATTTCGATTGGTCGATAACAGGCGATAAACGGGTCATTCCGCTACAAGTATTTGATGACGGCCATAGGACCTGGCTGCAATTCAAACCTGGCATGTCTGTTCCGGCAGTTTTTGCCAGGGAGAGCGGTGAAGAAACATTGCTGGTGTACAAGCAGTCTGGGCCGTATGTGATTTTGCCTGGGGTTTGGTCCCATCTGGTACTTCAAGGCGGTCACATTCAGGGCGACTTGCGTCGGCAGGTAGCTGTCTCTGACAGTCGGGGGGTTCCAGAGAAGGGGCAGTCGACAGCTACGGATGCACCTGCGTCTGATGATGGCGTGTCCGTTGATTTGGCTCCAAGTGTTCATGATGAACGGGTCAGTACACCAGTTGCACTGCCGGTAACGACATCTCCTGTTGTTTCGCCCACGCCGGCCATTCCCAATATATTTAAAGTAAGTCCTGCTAATGGCACCATGCGCGAAACATTGGTGCAATGGGCGCGCGCGGCACAATGGGATTTTGGCCCAGAACATTGGGCGGTTGACGTTGATATACCTATTGTTGGCAGCGCCCAGTTCAAAACCCCATTCGAGGAAGCTGTGCGAGCCCTGGTTGCTTCGAGTGAGCTGGGTGATCGCCCTTTGCAGCCTTGCTTCTATTCGAACCGGGTTTTGCGCGTTGTACCGTTTGCGCAGCCGTGTGACCGTGCACGACCAATGGCAAGCGCATCATGAATGGCCTCGTCAAACTTCACAGTGCGCTCCGATTTGCCGCAGTTATTCTGGCGTCCGTAATGCTACCGGCTTGCGCGGTTGGGGACGCTATTCAGAAAGTTGTTCTGTCGGCGGCAAAAACAGATGAGCGTGTGACGGCTGCGCATGAGGCATTTGCTCAAGCGATTGCGAGTCCGCAAATGCGTGAGCAAGCCCAAAGTGTGAAGCGTCCGTGGCTTGCAGGCCGTTCTTTGCCTTTGGCACGAGAGGTAACGCTGCCACGTGCGTTGCGCAGTCACGTTAGAACGACACTATTATTTTCCGATGGGCCCATCGGTCTTACCAAGATCGCGCATCGTATTACACAGGCCACCGGGATTCCAGTTTATGTGCATCCTGAAGCATTGTTGTCGAGTGACTTGTTCACTCGGCGTTTGAATGGCGCAACTGGAGGTGTCGCAAAGGATCGGGGGGCTCGGCAAACCGTTCGTTTGTCAGGAGAGTCCGAGTCGCTGGTAGGTATCCTGGATCGCGTTGCCGCTGCGCTTGGCGTGTATTGGCGTTATCAGCACGATCGAATCGAGTTCTACCGTACGCAGACACAAGTTTTCAATGTGCGTGCATTAACGTTGTCGGTGCAGGCGCAGGCCGCCTTGGGGGCTGGGAGCAAATCGGGTGACAGTGGTTTTGCCAGCAGTTCGCGTACCGAGTTAAACGGTAACGCAGTAGGCGTGATGGAGGTAGTGAAAGCACGCATAGAGCCTTTCTTGACAGCCGCCGGCGTGGCTGTTGCACAAGAGGGTGCAAGTGCTTTGGTAGTGGTTACCGACACGCCCCATGTTCTACAAGAAATCGCGCGTTACCTGGAAAAGGAAAATAGGTCGCTGACGCGACGGGTGCGGCTGGTTTTCGAAGAAATCACGTTAATGACCAACAATGCTGCCGAGGCCGGGGTCGACTGGGATATTGTGTTTTCCAGCGCACGGGTTGCGGCTGCTGCTGCCGCCCCGGGTGCTATTGCATCGGATATGGCTCAACTTGGACTGGGCCTGCGCCAAGGGCCTTTCAGTGGCAGCGAGGCAATTGTGAACGCGCTGGGTAAAGTCGGTAAGGTCGTTCGGCGTAGCAGCGTGCCTGTTCTAACACTTAACCGGCGGCCCGTAACCCATGCGGTGCGTACAACTTTTTCGTATATAGACAAGGTTGAAAGTTCGGTTACCGGTAACTATACCGATGCTGCGTTACCGACTGTGTCTATCAGCCAAAAAGAAGAGACAGTCGGCTCATTGTTAACACTCGTACCGGATGCCCAGGAGGACGGACAGATCCTGTTGTCTTTGGCCTATGACAATACGGTTGCCCAGCCACTGAAATCCGTCACGTTTGGCGACGCAGGTAATCCTCTGCAATTGCAGCAGGTCACGATCGATGGCAACGGGACGGTGCAGCAACTTGCACTACAACCTGGTCAGCCCTTGTTGGTATCGGGATTTGATCGAACGCAGGATAGCGCAGATCTGCGTCGTCTTAATCCTGGTATGCCGTTAATCATGGGTGGTGCCGACAAGGCTTCCCAAGAGCAACTTAAAACCATCATTGTCATTACCGCTCAGGTCGAGGAAGGGTTCTAGGTGCGGCGATGAAAGAATCCTTGCTTTTAACCGTTGAAGGCAAAACGTTGGCATTCGGATTGGAGTGGCTACCCTTGATTGACGCGACCGGGTTAAAAGAGGCTCGTCGTCGCGCTGGCCGCTATCACGCCACGCATTTCGTTTTGGCTTCGGATACGGCCGGTGCCGTGGGTTTGGCCAACCTTCGCATGCAGAAACCTCAGGGTGCAGTTGACAGGCAACCTGTTTTCGCAGCGGCGCAGAACGTTGCGTCGTTATTTCAAAGTGGCACGTGGGTTGTTTGTTTGAACTTAACCGCGGATTGTTGGTGGTTGGTTGCGGTACACGAAGGCACAGTCGTTATGCGCACAGACGTTCTAGGGCCCAGTGCGGAGTCGTTTAATGCGGTTATTTGTGAGCTACGTCGTGCTTACCCACACCTGACGTATTTGCAGTCGGGCTGTCATAACGAGGTGCCCGACTTAACGAGTTTGGCTCAGATGTGTGGAGCCATGAGTATGTTGCGCAGGCGGAGGATCTTCGGGGCACGGGGCAAGCTACTGGCTTTGGCGGGAATTTTGTCAATGGGTTGTACGACTGCCTTAGTGATGGGTTTGCCTAATACAACGGCTCCTCATAACACCCATGAAAAAACCGAGCGCGATGCTCAACGGCGTTGGCAAGAGGCCCAGCAGACCGCGTTGGATAGGGTGTATGTGCACGATGTAAAGGGTACGCAGCGCTTGCTTGAAGCTCTTTATAGCGTAGCGGTGTCACCAGCAGGCTGGCAACTAGAGCAAGTTGCCTGTCAACCTCGCGTGCGTGCGTGGCACTGTGTCGCACGGTTTCATCGCAGTCATCCAGCGACCGATAGTCAGGCCCTTGAGACGGCTTTGCCGGCACGCTGGGAGGTGCAGGCCGATGGTCTGGATCGAGCCAAAGCGGCTTGGTCTGTGCCCGTTACTAGATTAACGCTGACTCAGGTGCAGATACCCTCTGAAACCGAAAGCCGCAAAACCTGGTTGGGTGTACTGCAGCGGGTCAGTATGGCCTTCGAGCGAATTATTTGGGGGCAGGCCAAAGCGGTATCAGTAATAACGCCAACAAACCCTGAAGGACGACCCATACCTCGCCCTAGGGGGCTTCACCTGGTGCAATCGCGTCGCCTGCAGTTATCCGGTCCACTGCGCTCATACGCTTTGCTGTTGGCCGATCTTAACGCTATTCGATGGACAGACGCACGTCTTTCTATTAACCGTAAAGCGATACCTGGTTTACGTACCAGCCAATTACATCTATCACTTGAAGGGGAGTTTCATGAACGGGTTGAGTGACTTTTATTTTGTTGGTTTGCCAAAGTGTTTCCTGTGCGGTGTGCTTGCGGTTGTCACTTCTACGGCCTTCAGTGCAAGCGCACAGTCAAATGATGTACTTGTTGCCGATTTCGCGTCAGCATCCAACACGATAAGCGATTCATCTGTTCGGGCCGACGACATTGGTAAAGCCTCGGCTGATCCAGCCTTAACGCAAGAACTGATATCGGTGCGGGCATTAATGAGAATGGAAATGGCTTTGGCGCTGGATCGTGCCCGGCAACAGTCGAAACGTTTGAATGAAAAAACCAATATGCTCGCAAGCGGTGCTTCGAGGCTGGAATTGCCTGCGTCAGAATTACGCTTAACAGCACTTTATGGAACCGGTCAAAAACTGGTAGCTGAAGTGCAAGCCGGCACAAGAACCCTGACCTACATAAATGGCAAGCCATGGCCCGTGGGCGTGACGTCCGGTCAAACAGCTTATCGGTTAATTAGCATTAAGGGTCGGTGTCTGACCCTTGTGCGTCAAGATCGCTCGCAGCGCGTGTGCCTGGACGCCGGGCCCGGGGGCAAGCCATGAATCCGTTCTTGCGTGGCAAGCGTCGGGCTGCTTTTTTGCCTGGATACGGGGTTGCCGAGCCGCCTGCAACTTTTGCCCGTTTCGACGCAAGTCAGGCGGTGGAGCTATCTAGTTTTGATGCACTGAGATCCTTGTCGCCTGCGTTGGTACGGCCGTTGATTAAAGTGCTTGACACTCAAGTCTTGGCAAACCGGATTTGCCCGGTGCAGCGCGCCGATAAAAAAGTCGTGTTACTTGCGCTAGCGGCCGACGTCGCGGGGGATCATGCCGATGAGCTTGTGCGACGTTTGAGTGAAGATGGCTATGTA
>NZLH01000315.1 GCA_002694155.1 Pusillimonas sp.
CCGTACGCGGTCGGCTAGGGTCGGTACAGGAAGAAGATCGTGGGCGAGAGTACTTTCGTCAGTTCAACCAGCTGATAGAAGAACATTATCCTGAACAGTGGTCGGTTGAGCGTTATGCGCGGAAAATTGGAATTACGCCGGTTTACCTGAATGTGGTGTGCCGCCAATGGGCAGGGGAATCAGCTTTGGCGCTTATTCATCAGCGGGTGGTGCTGGCTGCGAAGCGCAGCTTGGTGTATACGTCGATGACGATCAGTGTCGTGTCTTATACCCTTGGATTTAGCGACCCGGCGTATTTCACCCGTTTTTTCAAGCGCCATGTGGGCGTTTCGCCCAAGATCTTCAGAAAACAGGCCGCTACTTTGGTGGAATAGCGGCCTGCAATTAACGGCACCGTTGGTGCGCTGCCGGGTTTTTATGTTCGTGCGTCTTGCAACTTTACTTCGGTAAGGGTTTGCAATTGCTCGAACGTCATGCCGTCGATCATATCGATGACCTTGGCGCCATCGGGGCCCAGGTCGATAACCGCAACGTCGGTATAAATACGGCTGACACACCCAATGCCGGTTAAGGGGTAACTGCATTTTTCAACCAGTTTGGGTTCCCCTTTTCTAGTGCGCATTTCGGTCATTACGTAGGTTTTCTTGGCGCCAATGGCTAAGTCCATGGCACCGCCCACCGCAGGAATGGCGTCGGGTGCGCCGGTGCTCCAGTTGGCCAGGTCGCCCGTGGCGGAAACCTGAAACGCGCCCAGTACGCAGACATCAAGGTGGCCACCGCGCATCATGCCAAAGCTGTCGGCGTGGTGGAAGAAGCAGCCACCGGGTAACAGGGTAACGGGTTGCTTGCCGGCATTAATCAGGTCGTAATCTTCTTCGCCTTCGGCAGGCGCGGGGCCCATGCCGATAACGCCGTTCTCGCTGTGCAAAATGACTTCGCGATCGCTGGGGAGGTGGTTGGCTACTTTTGTAGGCAGGCCAATGCCCAGGTTCACCACAGCGCCGTCAGGGATGTCTTGCGCAACGCGTGCAGCGATTTCATCGCGCGACCAGCTGGGAAGCGTATTTTGTTCACTCATGGTAGTTTCCTTAGTCCTTTTTGAAGCCGGCAGGGCCCGTGGCCGTGCGTGGGACTTTCACAATGCGCTTAACGAAAAGACCCGGGGTAACAACCACTTCAGGGTCAATGTCACCCAGTTCTACAATTTCGTGTACCGAGGCTATCGTACATTTGGCGGCCGTAGCCATAATGGGCCCGAAATTCCGCGCGGTTTTGCGATAGGTCAGGTTGCCCCAGCGGTCGCCGATTTCGGCTTTAATAAGCGCAAAATCGGCATGAATAGGGTATTCCAGAACGTAATGGCGACCATTGATTTCACGGGTTTCCTTACCATCGGCTAATTCTGTTCCGTAGCCGGTGGGCGTGAAGAATGCGCCAATACCCGCACCAGCAGCGCGAATGCGCTCGGCCAGGTTACCTTGCGGTACCAGTTCCAGTTCGATTTTCTTGCTGTGATAAAGCTCGTCGAACACGTAGGAGTCGGCCTGGCGGGGGAAGGAACAGATAATTTTGCGTACACGTCCCGCCTTCAATAGCGCTGCCAGCCCGATCTCGGCGTTGCCGGCGTTGTTATTTACAATAACCAGGTCTTTTGCGCCCTGAGCGATTAAGCCGTCGATAAGCTCGGCGGGTTGGCCGGCTCCGCCGAAACCACCAATCATAATCGTGGCGCCGTCGTAAATACCGGCCAGCGCTTCTTCGACCGAGGGTGAGATTTTGTTAATCATGTTTTCCCTGCGAACAGAATGTAGATAAAAGGGATGAATGTTCGTATAATGAACTTTTATTCGTATATAGAACTATTCATAAAAGCTTAATCAGCGAGAGGGTTCTTGTCAACTTTGCCAAACCACGATAAACCGGGCGACAACTATGTGCAATCGTTTGCGCGTGGTTTATTGGTGCTTAAAAGTTTTGGCGCCGAGGCTCCGGCGCAAACCTTGTCCGACGTTGCAACCCGAACAGGGTTAACCAGGGCGGGTGCGCGGCGTATTTTGCATACGTTACTGGCGCTGGGCTATGTGTCGGCGGAAGGGCGGTTGTTTCGGCTTACTCCCAAGGTTTTAGAGCTGGGGTTTGCTTACTTAACATCCTTGCCAGTATGGAGCCAGGCTCAGCCGGTAATGGAAAGCCTGGTAGAGCGGTTGCGTCAATCAAGTTCCGCTGCGGTGCTGGATGGTGATGAAGTCGTTTACGTGCTGCGCGTGCCGGCACACAAGATTATGTCGATTAACCTGGGGGTAGGCAGTCGGCTACCGGCGCATTGCTCATCAATGGGGCGGGTTCTACTGGCTGGTTTACCTGATGAAATCTTGCAGGCGCGATTGGCCGCGATGACGTTGACTGCGTTCACGTCTCATACCATTACCAACCGTGAAACGCTGTTCGATACGCTAATGCAGGTGCGCGCCCAAGGGTGGTGTTTGGTGCGCGAAGAGCTGGAGCCGGGGTTGGTTTCTATGGCAGCGCCTATTCGCGATATTGCCGGGCGGGTGGTGGCAGCCATTAATATAAGTGGCCAGGCAGACAAGGCCAACGCGGCGTATTTGCTAGATGAGTGTTTGCCGCAGTTACTGGCGGCGGCCTCGCGTATAAATATGTTGCTGGGTGCGCCGGGTGCAGGAGGCAGCACCGGCAAGCGGGCTTAACAGGTCAGTCGTGCAAGTACCTGTACAACCAAAAAAACGGCCTTGTTTAAGCAAGGCCGGTAAATGCAAAGACAAAAGTGTTAACTGCAAGCCGCAAGTAAGTGCAAGTTTATAGCTGCACTGTTTGCAGCTTATTGCCGTTCAGGCGTCTAGAAATACGGTTTCGTTCGGACCTTGGAGGTAAATGTCGAAGGTGTAAACCACTTGACCGTCTTTCTCGGTGCGTTGCGCCACCAAGGTTTTGCGGCGCTCTACCCACTCAATGCCATTCAGAATGGGGTCGGCAGCGTTGGCATCGGCTTCGTCAGAGAAGTACATGCGGGTTTGCAGGCCAATATTAATGCCACGCGCCACAATCCATAAATTAATGTGCGGAGCCATAAGCTTGCCATGACGGCCGGTTACCGAACCCGGTTTAACGGTTTCGAAGTGGTAAACACCGCTTTCGAAATCGGAACAGGCACGGCCCCAGCCACGGAATGTTGGGTCAATGGGTTTGTCTTCCTGTTTGTCGGCAGGGTGGTTATAGCGTCCGGCCGCGTTGGCTTGCCAGCATTCCAGTAAAACATCCTTCACAATGGCGCCGCTACCGTCGAATACGCGACCTTCAACACGAATGCGTTCGCCTTTGGTCTCGGGTGTGACCAACACATTGCCGAAATTGTTTTCAAAAATGTCGAAGCCGGCCTGTTTGGGTGCCAGGCCAATATGAACGTATGGGCCGGCTGTTTGCGAGGCGGTTTCTTTTAAATATACAGGCGTATTCGGATGCATTATTTGCCTCCTTGAATATGGTTTTCAAACAGCGTAGCGCGCGAGCCGCGGATGACGATATCGAAGCGATAAGCCATGCTGTCGAGTGCAACAAAGGCGCCGCGATCCATTTGGGCGATGAGAGTGCGCACTGCCTCTTCATTGGGGATGGAACGCACAATAGGGCAATGCGGAATAAGGGGGTCGCCTTCAAAATACATTTGTGTGATCAACCGTTGCGCAAAGCCGGTACCGAAAATGGAATAGTGAATGTGCGCAGGGCGCCAATCGTTAATGCCATTGCGCCAAGGGTATGGGCCTGGCTTGATGGTGCGGTAGAAGTAGTAACCGTTTTCATCGGTAATACAACGGCCACAGCCACCGAAATTGGGGTCGATAGGCGCTATGTACTTGTCGTTCTTGTGGCGATAACGGCCCGAGGCATTGGCTTGCCATACTTCGATAAGCGCGTTGGGCACTGGGCGGCCATTTTCGTCACGCAGATAACCATGCACCAGAATACGTTCGCCAATGGGTAGACCCTCATGGGCATAGTTCATGATGAGGTCGTTATCTAGCGCGCCAAGTTCGTTGCGGGAAAACAGCGGGCCGGTAATGTCTGATAAGTCGTTTTCAATGGAAATGAGTGCTTTTTGAGGCGAGCGCAAAACGCTGGTTTTATAGCCTGGCGTATAAGCAGGCGGATGCCAGGTGCGGTCGCGCATCAGAAATTCGCCAAATTGTTGGGTGGGCGTGGTCATTAGGTATCTCCTTTAGTCTGTGTGGGACAACTCACAGCACAGTGGCACCATCATAGCGCCGCGTACTTGGCCAGGTAAATTGAAATCCTGCGCGTTATTCGATAACCTATGGTTATGAATAAAGATAATTTTCTTAACCGGGTTCGATTACGTCATATCCAGTGTTTTGTGGCGGTAGCACAAGAACAAAACTTGGGTAAGGCGGCAGAGCGCTTGAATCTAAGTCAGCCGGCAGTGTCCAAGACGCTTGTCGAACTTGAAGAAATGGCCGATACCATCTTGGTAGAGCGCGGTCGATTTGGTGCACGACTCACGCCCGATGGCGAGTTGTTGCTGTCGCACTGTGTGTCGGTGCTCGATGCGCTTGAGGCGGCTCAGCGTTCGCTTGCGCGCGGTTTTTCGGGAAGTCAAGAGTCGGTATCGGTCGGCGCATTGCCCACTGTGGCACCCGACTTATTACCTACCGCGTTGGCCGATTTTCGTACGCAGTATCCACAGGCACGTTTGCAAGTACAGGTGGCGACTAATAATTTGTTGCTCGAGAAATTGAAGGCGGGTGAGGTCGATCTGGCGGTGGGGCGAATGGCCGACCCGCAAATGATGGTTGGCATTTCTTTTGAGTTTTTGTATGCCGAACCGTTGGTGGCTGCAGTACGCACGGGGCATCCATTATTGGCGCAGGGCAGCGCGCCACTATTGGCCGACGTGGTGGCGCATCCATTAGTGATATCGGCTTCGGGTACTGTGCCGCGCCACAACACCGAAAGTTACTTTAAAGAACGGGGCATGCACTTGCCCGACCATTACCTGGAAACCTTGGCGGTGTCGGTGGCGCGTTTGGTGGTGCTGCAATCAGACGCTGTATGGTTTACCCCGGCCGGCGCTGTGCGTGATGATCTGCAGCGGGGTTTGTTAAGTGCATTGCCTTTGTCTTTTGAGGGCACGGAAGAGCCAGTAGGGCTGTTGTATCGTAGTGAAGCGCCCTTAAATGCACCGGGTCAGAGCCTCATTCGCATTTTGCGAAATACCAACCGGCGTAAAGAGGGCGCACGTAACAGCGCTTTGTCGTGACGGATCTCAGCTTTTAAGAAATGTCACTACAGCGTCGGTAAAGGCTTGTGGTTGCTCGGCCACAGCCAAATGCGAGGCGTCTTTCAGCACGACCAGCTTTGCGCCGGGAATGGCGTTAACCATGATTTCCGACATGGAGACCGGCGCACCTTGGTCGAGCTCGCCAGCAATGACGAGCGTGGGCGCTTTCACCTGGCCCAGGCGCGCGGTGGTGTCGACGGTGCCTACGGCGTTACAGCAGCCCACGTAACCTTCCGCGTCGGTCGTGGTCAGGCGGCGGCGAAAGGTTGCGACAGTGGCCGGGCGGTCTTTGCGGAATTGTTCATGGAAGTAACGCTCCATAACTGCGTCGGCAATGACTTCAATACCTTGTGCCTGAACCGTTGCGATGCGCTGTTGCCAGACTTCGCGAACGTTGTCGGGGTAGGCCGAAGTTGAATTGGCAATTACCAAACGGTTAATTAGTTTTGGGTGCTGAATAGCCAGTTCCTGGCCCACCATGCCCCCCATAGAAAGACCAATCCAGATTACAGGGCCACAATTTAGCTCTTCGATCAGGCGTGCCGCGTCGTCAGCCAGTTCGGCCATGGTGTACATGCCGGCTGGTGCATCAGAGGCACCGTGGCCGCGGTGGTCGTATGTAACAACGTTGTAGTCCGCAGCCAAGGTGGCGGCCAGGCGGTCCCACATAGTCAGATCGCAGCCCAAGGCATGACTAAGCACAATAGTGGGTTTGGCGTTGCCGTTTCCGTTACGCGCCGGGCGCTCGCTGTAGTGCAGAGCGGGTTTGGTTTGGGTCACCTTCTCGTGTCCGTAGCCGGGGTGGCAGGTATCGCCTGGGTTGACGGGCGCCAACGTATAACCGATTTCTTCGCCAATTTCTTTCAAAATGGCTTGCGCGTGGCTAAAGCCGGTGTTGGCGGCGGGTACCCCCGCGTAAATAGCAGTTTGAATAATGATTTCTTTCAACTCGTCGGGCGTGATGCGGGTATCAGGTGCACCACCTTGAAGACCAGCCCGTACGTGTAACTCAAACTCTTCCCAGCGACCGAGTGCCATGGTAA
>NZLH01000316.1 GCA_002694155.1 Pusillimonas sp.
CAACTGGTTTAGTAATTAAATCTAATATCGGTGGTTGTACTTCCCATGACCTTATTTCTGGAACGTAAACCTCTTTTATTTCAATTTTTGGTATTTTCGTCATCTATATCTCCGATAGAAATAGACCAACCATCTTCTCCAAACTTTCCAACTTCTCTTATCTTAGGTTTTTCTTCTTTTTCAAAACTATCGTGATACTTTTTTATTTCATTGTCCAGTTCAAATTGTAGTTTTTTAACTCTTAACCAAGACACAATCTTATCAATATAGTATTTTATTAGTTTTCTAAAGAATCCAAATATCATTAATCGTAGGCATCCCTTCTTTTATACACTTCCACATATGAATCACATTTAGGACAAGAAAAATTACTTACCATTGAATACTCTTGGTATAGTACAGGCTGAAAATCTTCTTCAATATCTGCGTCTCCACCCCAAATTAATTCAGTTTTACAGTGCCAGCAGTTCATTGCTCCCACTTACCTTTTGTTTCCCACTCTATATGTTCTTTATTCCTTTTTTCAATATAATCCCAAAACCATTTTGTATCATCACTATAATTATTACTCATTTCAACCATTGGCCCAGTTACTTTCGGCAATTTCTTTTCTATTTGATTAGGTAATATTTTATTTACATTTTTCATAACTTTTTCCATCATCTTTGCTTCAAATTGTGGACTTGTCATGTAACTATACGCAAAGTAACCAGCACCAACAGTGGATGCTGAAAGAATAAAAGATAGAATAGATAATATTTGAGATATACGAGCCATGATTCGTGAAGCTATCCTCCGTGCAATAAGTCATGGTCTTATTATATCAATGCTAATAATAATTCCAACCCTGGCTCCTTTGTACTTAATATCTGGGTTGCTAACACGTCAAATGGTAGAAAAGACTAAATAAAATTAAAATTAATTACTACTCTTCGTTTTTCATCCGTACATGGTATCCCTGCATGACGCATTTGTGAATCAAAAATAACTACTCTATTTTCTTTACTTTGTACTTTAGTACCGTCTTCAAATAATGTATAGCCGTTATTATTATTCATGTATGCTACTGCTGTAGTACATTTTACAGCAAAATCTGTGTGAAACTCTCTAGTTATATGCTCTTTTGTTGCTACGTTTAAATTTGCTTTTATTCTCATCAAAGATACAGGATTCATGTAGTCAGCAAAAGGTTTAATAATGTCTTTCCATCTTGGGTAATCAGTTGTAACTCCTGATAAAGGATCATAAAATTTATGAACAAATTGAAACTCACTTGGATCGGCTTTACCCACTTCTTTAGTTACAGAATCGTTCCACATCCATGGAAATCCGTAGTCTAAGATTAATGTTTGAGCTAATTTAAAATCTTCTTCAGGCAGGAAATTATCAACTACCTTCATCAGTGGTGGGTTCTTCTGGTTTTAAAATATCTTCTATAGCAGCAATCGCTCCTTTTAGTTCAAATATTTTTGGCTTACAATTTTCTAGTACTTGATTAGCTTTATTGTAGGTGTCTACTACTTGTGTTAACTCAGAGTTTAGAGCTTCTAGTTTTTGTTTTGGGTCCAATTTTATTAGATTGATATTCTATTACTATACTATACTAGCACTTTTTTAATATTGCAACTTAATCTTATAAATTTTAATCAGCAGCTTCGGGTGTATTGCCTTCTTTTACCCATTCTAAATATTCCAAGTAATCTGTATTTTCTTCTGACATAGGAATTGAAGAAATAGTACCATCATCTAATGTTCTTTGAATAGCTGGATATGGACCATATTCATCATCAGGGTAAAGCTTGTATCTAGTAGCCATAATTAAAGCTCCGCTTCAAAAGTCATTTTGCCATTGTTTGCTCTTGCTTGAAGCATTAGAGCTTGACCTGTTGTCATACTTCCAACATTCTGATCTCTTAATCCTATTGTAGCTACAGGTCTTTGTGTTGGTACTCTAAAAATGCTAAGTGCATTTAAATTTACATCACTACTTGAGTTACCTGCTTGAAATCTACATAATGTTGCTGAACCTGTATAAGTGGGTTCAGTCCTCATTGGTACAGGAAAATTACTAAGAACATGAGCATCAGCCGTATTTAAAGCTTGACCTACGAAACCAGAAAAATCTCCATTTTGCATTTTTATTACATAACAATATCTTTGACATTTATGCAAAACTTCATTAAAAGATTCGTGAACAAACGGACTAGCTGTAGATCCTATCTCAAGCTGTATTCCTGTTACCATAAATTCTGCATCATTTGTTGTGTACCATGTTGATGTCATATCAGGAATTTTTGCAGTATCATCAAGATTTGCCCATTGATTTAAAGTTACGCCACTTGATGTTTGGTTCGTTCCTCTAAATACACTAAAGTCAATGTCTAATCCTCTTTCAGTATCATTATCAAACTGCAAATCAGCATGACCAGGTATTGTTTTTGTGATTTTTGTCCATACATCAGCAGTTAACGTACCAGTTTCCATTGGATAGTTCTTTTGTGTGCCATCCTGTGTAAATAAACGTATGTAAAAGTTTTGAGCAACACTTGATTTTACCCAAAATTGTAAGGTTATAAAACTATTTGTATCTGTGTAATTCCAACCGCTAGTTGCTATATCCTGTGCTTCTATTCTTGTTGAAAAAGCAATAACATCAGTAGACTGTGCTCCACTCGTTTGATTACCATTTGTAATTTTAAATGCTTTTCTGTGTCCCTCTAAATAAGGAGTAGTAGTATGTGTGCCTAATGTTAGAGTTGCCTGGGAAAAAGTAGGGTTTTCATCGACATTAACTCTTGCAGCCCTAATTCTATCTACAGTTGAATATAGCTGTTGTGTACTTGTTGTAGCTTTTTGAGCAACTAACATTGCTCCATTTATTACTAGGTTTTTTACTGATGTACCTCTTACATTTGTTAGGTTAGAACCATCTCCATATAATGTGTCAAAATATCCATTTCTTACTTGATTGGTGGTTGAACCAAGATCATAAGTACTGTCCACTGATGGTCTAAAATGCCCAGTACCGTCTAAAGTCCATCTGTTAGAACCATTTTCTCTAAATATCAAGCCACTAGGACCAATACCTATATACAAAACATTGCTATAAAGTTGTATTTTTGCAGCAGTTGTATTACCTGTCCAAGTAGAACTATTTGCAAACCTAATATCGCTATCTGCTGCGATAGTTGCAGCACCAGACCCACCACTAAATGTAATATCACCGCTTGCTGTATCAGCAGCATCGGACCTTAAAAAACTTGCAGAAGAAATACTATCTAAAGTATCAGCATCTATTGTTCCTGTTAGTTGACCAGCAGGGATGCTAGTTAATGAAGCCCCAGATCCACTAAAAGTCGTAGCTGTGCAAGTTCCTGTAACTGTTGCTCCTCCAGAGGTGGTTTCAAACTTTTTACTGTTATCGTGATAAAGTTCTACTGCTCCGTCTTGAATACAATTAATAAATTGCTCGCCATTTTTACTGTCAATGTTTACATGATTACTTTGAATATATAAATTCCCAGTACCAGCATCATCAATGTAACTATGATTTCCATCGTGATAAATTTGTAGGTCTCTGTCATAACCAAAAGTAGCTCTTACACCGTCATCAAATTCTAAGGATATTTGACTAGCATCAAATAATATATTTTTGTTTGTTGTGCCAGAGTTAAACGCTACATCTCCGCTAGTTGTTAAACCACTCATTGACCCTGTTAACTCAACACCAGCACTTGTAGTCTCAAATTTTTTATTGTTGTTGTGGTAGAGTTCTACTGCTCCACCAGTAATAAATTTAGCTAAAGTCGCAGAATTTGCAGTGTCAAAAAAATCAATTCTTGTTCCATTAGTAGCTAAAACTAATTTACCTGTTCCATTATCTTGTATATAACTATCATTAGAATCATGGTAGATAAGTAAATCATTACCCGTACCAATTCTTAGCTTTTGGTTATCAACTAAATCTACGTTGGTGGCAAGATCCGTTCCAGTGATAGTACCGTTCTTTATACCGTCAGTGCTGATCTGTGTTAGTGCCATTATTCTTCTGTACTATCTGCTATAAGTTTAGCTTTAAACGCAGACTTTACATCAGCAGTCCAGACAGCATTGCAAATAATTTTTACTTCATCTGGTATTGCTGTAACACCATCAGGTTCTTTATTTAATGGATTGTCAACTAAATTACTAGAAGCGTCTAATGTACCAGGTTCTAAAATGTATCTATGAAATGATCTTGTTATTTCAACATCATCTTTTTTAATAATTGTTGCTTTACGTACTTGTACCACTTTGTAAGGGCCAACGACTTCTATTTTGTCGTATTGAATAGATTCTGTAAGTGCCATTAGGATTAATCTCCGATTAAAACAGGTTTAGGCTTAGTTTATAGACGTAGCAACGGTCTAAGCATCTGTGTAATAAGTTAAACTTAGTGACATAGGAATAGAAGTAGCACCACCACTAGCAAGTGTGGCATTTTGTTGGATCGGTGAGTTGTAACTATTAGTATCACCTGCAATACCTAAATGCAAAGTAGAATTATAAAGTTCAAAAACAAGCCCTTTTCCATCTACTTCACTTGCCCAGTTAACATATCTATGTGGGAAGTTATAAGCAACTCTCGTTCCAGCAATCGGAGTAAATGGTAAAGAAAAACTATTTGTATTCACAACCATATCTCCACTACTACCCACATTACTTCTGTTAACATTTCTCGCCCAATATAAATGAACCATTCTACCAATCTTTGTATATTTTGCTGCTGTAGTAAAGTTTTGACTTCCACCACCGCCTGTTAGACCAAACGTCCATGAACCCTCTTCATAATCGTCAAGTAATTCTGAACGAGCTGTACCATTACCACCGTCTGCTGTTGCATTAAAGTTAATACCATTACCACTTGGTATTACTACGTTTCCAGTTACAGTTACCCCCGTGCTTGTAGTTTCTAACTTTTTATTATTATTGTGATATAACTCTACGGCATCATTATCTATAGTTTTAATTGAAACTTCATCAGTATGTCCAATAGTTAAAGTGCTATTTTCATTTTTAAAATGACAGTTAGTTGAACCTGTATTGGCAAGTGTCAAAGTTGAAATACTAGAACCTGCTGTGTTATTTATTTTTAACGTAGCGTCAGTTGTAGAGGTTATTTCTACTCCAGTTGCAGTTGTTTCAAACTTTTTAGTACCATCGTGATATAGGTCCACTGCTCCATCATCATGGCAAACTATAGACTCTTCATCATTCCTAGCCATAATATGAATTTCAGAATCATCATTTGAGCCATCATTTCTTATATAAATATTACCTGTAAGGTTATCTATGAACGCATGATTACCACTATGTTGAATTTGTAGGTCATCACTATTCCCAAGCTTAACTTTTTCACTATCTCCCACAGAAAAACTATCAGAGATTAAAGTACCTATTACTGTTGCTCCAGTGCTTGTCGTTTCAATCCGTTTAACGCTGTCGTAATATAGCTCTACAGCACCATCAGTTAAAAATCTGGCTTTGTTTTCTGTGCCACTAGCATTTTGTATATTAACTTGACTTCCTCGAATGTATAAGCCACCTGTTCCTCCATCCAAAATGAAAGAGTTAGATCCAGTGTGAAAAATTTGTAAATCTGCCCCATCTCCTAATTTGATTCTGCCTGTATTTCCTGATGACGAATCAGGCATGAATAAATTACCAGTAATATCAACTCCGTATTGTGCTGTTTCAATTCGTTTAGCGTTGTCGTAATATAGCTCTACTGCTCCATTTAATGTTGCCATTAATGAAGTTTCTGTTCCATCTGCATTGTCAACTGCGAAGCTAGTAGCTGCTCTGACTCTTACTACTTCATCTTTAAGATACAAATTACCAGAGCCAGAAGTATTATCAACGTATGAATGTGTGCCATCGTGATAAAGTTGTAGGTCATTAGATGCTCCTAGCATCAATTTACCAGTATCACTTTCATTATTAATATTATTAGTAGCTGTTAAAGAACCAGTTACTTTAGCTCCATCACTTAAAGTCTCAAATTTCTTTGAATTATTGTGATAAATTTCTACACCTCCATTTGCTATTGCCAGTAGCATCACTGTATGTCTATCTGCCCTTAAAAGAGCAATTCTATTTGCAGCTAAATTTAAATTATTACCTTGATTCTCTAGAATTAAACTTTCTGTTCCTGATCGAAAAATCTGTAATTCATTATTAGCTCCAAATCTAATCTTTTGGTTATTAACTAAATCTACGTTAGTGGCAAGATCGGTTCCAGTGATAGCTCCATCTACAATCTTTGCACTCGTAACACTATTGTCTGCTGGTTCACTTACTCCAAGACTCTTGAATGTAAGAATAAAAAAGTCACTACCTGCTGCTGGAGCGTCACCTAAGATAATATCCGTTCCATCAACACTGAATCCTTCACTTGGCTGGCCTGTTCCTGCTACTGGCTTCTGTATAACACCATTAATACTTACTAATAACTGTGCAGCAGATATGTTTGGAGGAGCAGATAAAGTAAATCTATAGGCAGATCCGTTAAATGTTGCACTACCGCCCCCCGTTCCAGAAGATGAGCTAAGTGTATTTATTACAATATCACTACCGCCACCAGCTATTTCAGCAATAGCTCCGCTATCCATTTTGGTAAATAGTTTACCAGTATCAGTTCTTATCGCTAATTCGCCAAGAATTAAATCACTAGCACTTGGATCGCTACCAGAACCTCTCTTATGTTTTATTACATTAGCCATGAGCTATAACCTCCTTCAGATTAATAGCTACCACCGTCTATGGTTATACCATCAAATGTTGTTAAGTTTGTGATCG
>NZLH01000317.1 GCA_002694155.1 Pusillimonas sp.
GAAACGGTATACCAAAACGCACTGGCCTACGCAAAAGAACGTCTTCAAATGCGTGCTGCCGTTCGCCCTGAAAACCGGTCGAAAGAGCCGGCTGACCCCATTATTATGCATCCAGCCGTTCAACGCATGCTGATGTCACAGAAAGCCTATGCCGAAGGCGGGCGCATGCTGGCGTATTACAGTTCATTATTACTAGACGGCGCCGAGCATCATCCAGACAGTAGCCAACGCGCAGAGTTTGAAGGGCAACTGGCATTGCTTACACCCGTTATTAAAGCCATGTTAACCGACCAGGGTTTTGAAGCTGCCAGCCAGGCTATACAAATTTTTGGCGGCCATGGTTATATACAGGAAACAGGTGTTGAACAATACTTGCGAGACATAAAAATTGCGCAAATATATGAAGGCACAAATGAAATTCAGGCAATCGACTTAATAATGCGAAAAATTCTGGCAGATAACGGTTTACGCCTTTTCAATTTGCTAGATGAAGTTCAAGCCACCATTGAAGCAACTACTGAACCTGACTTATTGAATGCTGTTGCAGCGCTAACGCAAGTTAGCAAAAGCCTTCGCGCCTTGGTTCCAGCAGTGGCTCAGGCAATTAAGAACACCCCTGATTTACCGTTCCAGATTGCCCCTGAAATGTTGCGACTGGTAGGCCACACCGCCATGGGATGGCTTTGGCTTAAAGCTGCACATATTGCCTTTAAAAACAAAGAAATAGACCCGCCCTTTTACAACTCTAAAATCAACACCGCACAGTATTATTTTGACTTCATCTTGCCGGAAACGCGGCAACTGCTGCAGGTAATAGATCAACATCTCATACATTCACAACAAGGGCGATCAACCAATTATATGGATAGCCTGATGTAGTTATGAGTAATCAAAAATCAACTCAGGATACCGACGCAATTGATCAATCTTTTTTATTACGGCAGGTCGGTTACAACTGTCTTCAGGCGTATTTGAAAATTGAACCGGATATAAAAAAACGTTTAACCCGGTATCAACTTAAGCCTGTTGAATTTACTGTACTGTCATTAATTAGTTCGAACCCAGGCATTAATCAGAAGCGGTTAGGACACACTATAAATGTGTCTCCGCCTAATCTGGCAACACTGCTAGATAAAATGGAATTGCGCGAATTGCTTGCGCGAAAGCGCAATCCAAACGACAAACGCTCGCAAATTCTTGAGCTTACCGATAAGGGCCAAACGTTGTTTGAAAAAGCTAAACAACAGTTTGAGAAAAACGAGAATATCCCCTACCTCTCTTCAACCGAACAGAAGCAACTTCTAGTGTTGCTGCAAAAAATATTTCTTTAAAAGCATTTGAATATGAATTTGCTAAAACCTTTAGCCGAAGGACCTATTGATATTATTGGCGACATCCACGGCGAAATTGATGCGCTACAGGCCTTACTAGACCGTTTAGGTTATAGCGCCAGTGGTTCACACCCACAAGGTCGCCGGCTGGTTTTTATTGGCGACCTGGTAGATCGTGGCCCCGATAGCCCAGGCGTAATTCAACACGTTCGGGAACTAGTTGAAAATCATGGCGCTGAGCTTATTTTAGGTAACCACGAACTTAATTTATTGGTAGACGACATAAAAGATGGTTCCGGCTGGTTTTTCGACGAGCGTTTTGAACAAGATTGTGAGAACTACGCACCCTTTTCCCGTACACCTGAATCTGAACGCATGGACGTACGGGAGTTTTTATCTCGACAACCTGTTGCACTGCATAGAAATGATATTCGTATTGTGCATGCCGCCTGGACGTCAAATGCCATTAATGCGATCAGCAAATTACCCTTAGGCACTGTCGTAGAGGCCTATTTTGAATGGGAAGAGCGCACACGCCGGCAAGCAGATGCAGAGGGCGTATATGAACGCTACTTAGATGCAAAAGAAAAATGGGCAAAGCAGCTAGAAGACGAGTCTGATCCTCCGCCATTTCTTGACGCGATTGCCGATTACGAGGCTATGCAACAGACGTTTAACCCTTTGAAAACACTTACCTCGGGTGTTGAAAAACGAAGCGAAGAAGCGTTTTTTGCCGGCCATCGTTGGCGCTACTCAGACCGCATCAACTGGTGGATGACATACTCTGACAAGGTTCCGGTTGTTATTGGTCATTACTGGCGCTTATTGGAAAAACAAGAGGCTTTTCGCACACCACGCTACACACGGCTGTTTTCTAACATCCACCCATTAGCCTGGCATGGCAAACAACATAACGTGTTTTGCATCGACTATTCAGTTGGCGCCCGCTGGCGTGACCGAAAAGCAAAACAACCTATTGAAACGTCTCGTTTTCGGTTAGCGGCACTTCGTTGGCCCGAAAACCGGGTAGTTTTCGACCACGGATTTGAAGCCTATACGAAGTAGTTTCATTTTTTTACAATTTAAATTGCATTAACTGGCCTGTGGATAAGCTCTGGGACGACCTATTGTGAACGAACTGTGGATGGAAGCTGAATAACTCATGAAATTTTGTATCGCGCCATAATTATGCAGAAACTGTTAGCGTGTTATATGCGTAGTTATGCCCATATTTTTTACTCTTAACTGTTTGATTTTAAATAGGTTTCATAGTTATCCCAGTTATACACAGACACCCATTAGTTATTTAAGTTTTATATATAAAAGATGTGTATAAAACCTTATTGTATCCAGCCGTTCTACCCCGTACCAAGTCCATTTTCAAAACAGAAAATTAACCCTATACTTCGGTCTGCATTGAACACAGTCACAAAGATTTCAACCGATTAACCGCTTCGTCTAATGTTTTGATGTCTTTTGCAAAACACAACCGAATTAGGCCATGGTTCGATGTTTTTGCAGTTGGACTGCAATAAAAAGCAGATAATGGAATGGTAGTTACACGATGTTTGGTAGTAAGCCAATGGCAAAAATCATATTCGTTTAAATCTGAATAGTCTGAATAAGACGCAAGTAAGAAAAACGAACCTTCGGATGAATAAGGTTTTAAAGGCGTATGTTGTTGTAGTTGATCCGCGAGATAATTTTTTTTCTCTTCATAAAATGAAGATAAGTTTTCATAAGTAGATGGGTTATTTACAAAATGGCTTAATGCGACCTGCATGGGTGTACTAACAGTAAACACTGCGAACTGATGAACTTTTCGAATTTCGGTCATTAAATGTTGTGGTGCGGCACAGTAACCAATTTTCCACCCTGTAACGTGGTAGGTTTTACCAAAAGAGGAAATTACAACCGACTTGTTTGCTAGTGCCGGCCTGGAACACATACTTAGATGTTTGTTGTCTCCAAAAACAATATGTTCGTAAACCTCGTCCGAAATAATGTGAATACCGTATTTATTAACGATTGATTCCAGTTCGTTTAAATCTGCATCTTTTAAAACCATTGTTGTTGGGTTGTGAGGCGTATTAAGAATAATTAGCCGCGTTCTTGAACTGATTGCATCCCGCACCTTGTCCCAATTTATTCGGTAGTTGTTGTCGGTTGTTGTGGGCGGGTCCATCGAAACAACCACTGGCGTAGCACCGGCCAACTGTACGGCAGGTAGGTAAAGATCATAAAAAGGTTCAATAATAATGACTTCGTCACCAGAACCGCATAATGCCAGTATTGAACTCATTAACGCTTCGGTAGCGCCTGAAGTGACAGTAATTTCAGTTTCTGGCGAGTAAACATGGCCATACAACTTTTGAATCTTTTCAGAAATACCGGTTAACAGGTCTTTATATCCTGCAAGTTGGGGGTACTGGTTGTAGCCATCCAGCATAGCCTGGTTTACCAATTCAATTAGTTTTCTATCTGGGTCGAAATCTGGGTAACCCTGACCTAGGTTAATAGCTTCGTTTTGAATTGAAAGCTGGCTCATAATCGAGAATATTGTTGTGCCAACATTGGGTAGTTTGGATTGAATTGTGGTCGTCATTATTCAGTTCCTCTTGTTTGCTGATATTTAAAATTTGATGAAAATTTGAGTTTCTAGTTTATGTTGTTTGCGGATGTTGCGTTACGTTAACCTA
>NZLH01000318.1 GCA_002694155.1 Pusillimonas sp.
CACTATCCGCAGATACATCTTGATGGATGCGCCTGACCCTATTTTGAGAAGAGAAGCTCTCGATGGCATTAGCGATGCACAACGAGAAGCTATCAAGTTTATCAAACCGATCTATGAAGCTGTTGGTGAAGACGCTACCCACTATGGGTTGTTCTTGGATACTGCAGCTATGAAGAAGAAAATTAAGGTTCTTCAGGACAGGATCGATAAGAAAGCTAAAACTATTGCGGATATTGAGTCTAAGCGCCGTTCCGATGGCACATTGTCTGTAAAGCAAGACAAGTTCATGCGTCAGCTTGAGTCTGAGCAAGAAGCCATCAAAGGCCGTATCGATATGTTTGAAAAAGCTTTGCTTGATCCACCACGTAAAGATTTTAGGTTTGGCATTTACTACAACAAAGAAAAACTTCTTGCTGATGAGCAGTATCGTGAAGGACTGACACAGAAGTTTGAGAACCATTATTTTAATGAACGGTTAAGACAAGGCGGCACTTCAGAAGACGATTACAGAGCCTTTGCTGATTCGGGAACAAGTTCAAGAGAAGATGCTGAAAGAACGCTTTCCCGTATTCTTGAAGAAGATGCTGATGATTTAGAAAGCATTGTGCCATCAGAAACAATTTCTGGTGGCCATAAGCATCTTGCTCATCGCAAGACCAACATCCCTGAGTGGGATGTTGTTGACTATATGCTGCTGACACCAGATGCAATGTACTCGTATTTCAGCCGCATGGGTAAATCGATTGCGTTTGCACAGAAGTTTGGTGGCAGGAACATCGATGAAGTGCTGCAAGACATTACTGAAGTTATGGAAAAGGCAGGGCTGTCGGAAAAGAAGATTGCTTCTATAAGAGCGGGATTCATTGGTGACTATAGTCGTGTCATGGGCACGTATCGTAGAAATCCTGACCGGCTTGATAACCAGATGGCAAAGCTATAAAGGGCGTCACTGGATGGACATATCTGCCACTTGCAGGCGTATCTGCGATGACAGATGTTGGTTCAATTATTATGGCACACGGCTTTATGAACACGTTCAAAGCTGGCAAGGCTGCGGTTCTACAACCCAGCTACGCAGGAAATGTCATTAAAGAAGCTCAAGTATCTGGTGAATTGCTTGATATCACACGCAACATTGCTGGTCGTGAAATGGTTTCTGATAGTATTCGTCGTATCAATGGCAATGCTACAGAAAAGGTTGTTACTTTTGGCAACAGGGTTTTTTATACAACAAACCTGCTTGCACCAATTACATTTGCTGGCAAAACGCTTGACCAAATTGCCGTAAATAACAAGTTCATTCAGATGTCTCGCAAGTGGGGTGCTGGCAAACTCTCCAAATACGATCAAGAATATCTACGTAGATATGGCATTGATGAAGAGATGTCTGACTACATTAATAAAATGCCAGTCAGCAACCATGAATCAATGAATATGTTCTTTGCCAATACAGATGAGTGGCCCTCAAGCACACCATCTGAGAGAGCAATGAAACGTAAGTATCAAGCCGCTACAGCATCACATGCTAATAACACTGTCATAATGGGGCAAACATTTGACAAGCCACTGATGATCGATGGCATCGTATTTATGCGTGATAACGCTTATTTTCAGATGATGCGTAAAGCATTTCCAAACCTCTACAAGATTGATAAGCAAGCCTCATATAAAGGCGCACAACTTGTACGATTGGAAAGCGGAGCTATGACTCTGCCTTTCACATTTATGAACTTTGCATTTGGTGCAAACAACAAGATTCTCAATGCAATCCGTGACCCCAATCGGAGACATAGGATACAAGGCGTAATCTCTCTAATGGGCTTGTCTTACTTGTCGCTTGCCATCAAGAAGAATGACTATTGGTTTGAAAAGAGAGATACGCCAGAATTGGTAGCACGTGTTATAGATCATTCTGGTTTAATAGGTATCTACAGCGACATTGGTTACACAGGGTTATCTGTTGCTGTGAACACTGGTTTGCTACCAGAAGAGGGTGTGCTAGGCATAAAGCCAAAGTACATATCTCCAAATGAAGAAGAGCGCATGATGGATGCTCTTACAGAGCCTTTTGGTGCACCGGCTGGATTGGCGTTGTCTTATGGCCGTGCTGCTAATCACTTCCTTAATGGACGATATAACGAAGCATCGTCTGAGTTTTTCTACAATGCACCCTTTATTGGACTGCCATATATCCGAGATGATGCAAGGGATGTGCTGCTTGGTGGAAGAAATTAATTGTGCGTGGACAAATGCGAATTGAATGGTTAGGAGATTATTATGACTATTAGCCTGAGTTCAAATGTGGCCCGTGAATCGTTTGCTGTAGCGCAGGGTGTAACGCAGTCTGCCTTTACAGTAAGTTTTGTGTTTTTTGATAATGATGATTTAAATGTTTTTGTTGATGGCACACTGAAAACATTAACAACTCACTACACTGTTAGTGGTGGCAACGGCTCTGCTGGCACTGTCACCATGACAAGCGGCAACGAAGTTACCGGCATTAGTGGCGGCAGCACAGTAGTCATTACACGCAGCATTGATCTTGATCGTATTACAGATTTCCCATCATCTGGCCCATTTGCTGTTGCAACACTGAATACAGAATTAGATCGGTTTACTGCTATCGTTGCTGATCTTCAAGATGGCGTTGATCGCTCTTTGCGTCTTACTGATTTCGATGCAGCAGCAAACCTAGCTTTGCCGGATGTAGATACTCGCAAAGGTAAGACTCTTGCATTTAATTCATCATCAGGCGCTGTAGAAGCTGGACCAGCCGCTACTGATATTTCAAGCGCATCAACAAATGCCACTAATGCAGCTGCAAGCGCCACCGCTGCCGCATCCAGTGCAACATCTGCGTCTGGTAGTGCTACTACAGCAACGACAAAAGCCAGTGAAGCATCAACATCCGCAACAAACGCGGCTGCATCTGCGACTGCGGCGGCTGCAAGTGCTACCGCTGCTGCGGCTTCTGAAACTGCTGCTGGTACAAGTGAAACAAATGCCAGCACATCTGCCTCTACAGCTACAACAAAGGCGTCAGAGGCCTCTACAAGTGCAACCACGGCTACGACAAAAGCATCTGAGGCATCGACATCCGCGACTAATGCGGCAGCATCTGCTACCGCCGCTGCAACATCTGCTTCGGCCGCTGCTTCATCACAAACTGCTGCAGCAGCTAGTGCTGCATCTGCTGCATCTGCATTTGATAATTTTGATGATACCTATTTAGGAGCTAAGTCTTCAAATCCCACTCAGGACAATGATGGAGACGCTCTTACCGAAGGCGATCTCTACTTCAATACAACCGCTAATGAGATGCGGGTCTATGACGGTGCAAATTGGATTGCTGCCACCTCTGCTGGAGCCACCAGCCTAATTCTGTACGAGTACACAGCGACGGCAGGGCAGACCACGTTCTCTGGTTCTGACGACAACAGCGCCACTTTGTCTTACACAGCAAATAATCTGCAAGTTGTGATGAACGGCATCGTCCTTGATCCATCAGACTTTACAGCGACCAACGGTACTAGCGTTGTCTTGGCTTCTGGGGCTGCAGTAGGTGATCTTGTAAATATCTATGCGTTTAAGTCATTCACGACGGCTGACATGGTATCTGCTTCTGCTGGTGGTACATTTAACGGAAATGTGATTGTGAATGGCAGCGTCGGCATCGGAGAGGCTACCCCGGTCACACCCCTAACCATTGCGACCACCAACAAACTAGGCTCTACCTTCACTGGTACGACAAATGGTGAAGGTTTAACGGTTACGCAGACTGACTACACATCTGGCAACTACATATCGTTAGTCGAGGCTGCGCATGATGACAGTGGCGATGGTAGCCCAAATGTCCGCATTGGAGCGATGTTCGATGGTGGTGGCTCAAACTTAGCATTTGGCACATCCAATAACTACGGCAATGGCATCACAAACACTGCTATGCTTATTGATAGCAGCGGCGACGTAGGCATCGGCTATGATAGCCCAGCGTCAAAGCTGAACGTGAACGGCACTGTCTATTTTAACAAAACTGCCACCGGAAACTTTACTAGCGGCTTTGAATGGGAGGGCAATAACGGCGCACTTGTTCTTTACAGGAACGCAGGCGTTACGCTGCTTGTAGGCCGATCGAACACTGGTGAGGCAGTACGCTTCAACAGAGGCACATCTGACGTTGGTTCAATCGATGTAACATCAACCGCAACCGCCTACAACACTTCGTCAGACTACCGGCTCAAAGAAAATGTAGCCGACATGACCGGCGCAATCGATCGTGTGAAGCAGCTCGCCCCGAAACGGTTCAACTTCATTGTAGAACCCAACACAATAGTTGATGGCTTCCTTGCCCATGAGGCACAAGAAGTTGTGCCGCAGGCCGTTACCGGCACACACAACGAGGTGGATGATGATGGTAACCCACTCATGCAGCGCATTGACCAAGCCAAGCTAGTGCCGCTACTGACCGGCGCGTTGAAAGAAGCCATCGCCAAGATTGAGACACTCGAAACTAAAGTTGCTGCACTGGAGGCAGGACAATGAGTAGAGCTAGAGATTTTGCAGACTTGGCCGGTTCAGCAGATGCGGGTGGGCTGACAGGCAGAAACCTGATTATCAACGGTGCAATGCAGGTAGCGCAAAGAAACACGAGTGTGGCTGGTCTATCAAGTTCGGCCACTTATTCAACTTGTGATAGGTGGGAGGTTCAATATGGCAGCAGCGGAACTTTTACTGAAAGCCAATCAGCCGTTGTGCCTAGCGGTTTTTCTAATAGTTTAAGAATAGATTGTACGGCAGCAGACGCGTCGCCTAACTACTTGGTTCTTATGCAGTGCTTAGAGGGACAAGACTTACAACACCTCAAAAAGGGAACATCTGCTGCTGAATCCACAACTTTATCTTTTCATGTAAGGTCGAGCAAAACAGGCACATATCAGGTCAATTTGAGAGATTTAGATAATAGTCGCACAATCGGAGCAACATACACAATCAGTTCTGCAAATACTTGGGAATTTAAAAGTATTACTTTTGCTGGAGATACCACAGGTGCTTTTAATAATGATAAC
>NZLH01000319.1 GCA_002694155.1 Pusillimonas sp.
AACCAGCCGAGCAAACGGGTGCCAGATTTCTGTCTCGTATGCAGAGCCTTGGGCCAACCCTCAGGCACCCATGAAACTGCTGAAATGGCTACTGAAAGACAATGCTCCCATGGTGTTCCGCCCTCAGGCCGATTGGCGTCAATGGGCATGGGGGTTGCAGTTTCTGCTCGAGTGTCGTGCAGCGCGGGTACCCAAGAATATTCGCCCTATGGTGACCTTGGCTGAATATAGTTTGCAAACGCTTAAAAGTATGCGTGAAGAGTTGGGAATCGAATACAACCAGCTCAGTCGAGGCATTTTGAATTTTTATCGCAATAACGAACAGTTCGACGCCTCGCAGCAAGCGGCTGGTTTTATGCGCGACTACGGGTTAGATCGCCGTATTGTTAGCAAGGAAGAAGTGTTGCAAATTGAGCCTGCGCTGGCGCCAGTGGCTGACGCGATTGTTGGCGGCGACTACACCGAGCTGGACGAAAGCGGCGACATTTATCTGTTTACTACCGCGCTGGCCAAGAAAGCAGAAGAAGCCGGTGTTGAATTTCGTTTCTCAACCCAAATTAATCGATTGATGGCCGATGGCGGCAAGGTAACCGGTGTTGAAGTAGTTGATCCAGAAGGTGCTTTCCACACCGTTACCGGCGATGCGTATGTAGCGGCTTTAGGTAGCTATACCCCGCACCTGGTGAGTCCTTTAGGTGTCTCGTGCCCGGTGTATCCGGCCAAGGGATACTCGGCTACCTTTAAGGTTGTAAACCCCGATGCCGCGCCGGTGGTTAGCCTTACCGATAGCGAGCATAAAGTGGTGTTCAGCCGTTTGGGTGATACCTTGCGCATGGCTGGCACAGCCGAACTGGGCGGTTATAGTCGCTCTTTGAATACAAGTCGTTGCAGAAACCTTGTTGTGTTAGCGCACGAGCTATTTCCAAGTGCCCTTGATTTTGATAATGTTGCTTTTTGGTCGGGTTTGCGCCCTTCTACCCCCTCGAATGTTCCATTAATTGGCCGTACCCGCGTTTCCAACCTGTTCCTTAATACAGGCCACGGCACGTTGGGCTGGACAATGGGTGTGGGGTCGGGGCGTGTACTGGCCGACCTTGTTTCGGGCCAAACACCCGAGCCCGATTTTCCTTTTCTAGGTTGATACACGGTATGAAATTTCACGCGTTTAAACGTACGCCCCGGTTGTTGCGTACGCGGCTGGCTGCAATGCTGGTGTCGGTTTTAGGGGTTGGTGCGGCGCAGGCGGCAACAGATGTTCAGGTTTGGGTTTCCTTAACACCTCATAACCAGGAGGTTTTCGAAGATCTGGTCAGTGATTTCAATCGCTCTCAAAGCGAGGTTCAGGTCGATGTGGAAACGTTCGATACCTCAAGTGAGATAGAGCCGGCGTTGCTGGAACGGGTAAAAGCGAAACAGAAAACACCGCACTTGGTGCAAATTGACGACAACCGAGACCCGGAAGCCCTGGCGGCCCACAAGCATATTACGCCCCTTTATACCTTGTTGGCGAAGTATCCCATTAAGCATGCCCAATGGTTTGTAGCGCCACAAAATTTAAGCATGCGTGATGCGCGCGGTCGTTTGCTTGCCTTTCCCTACATGATCGATGTGCCGGTAATGTTTTACAACATTCAGGCCTTTGAGAAAGCCGGTATGAAACCAGCGGTTCCGCAACGTTCTTGGTATGGCTTGCAAGAACAGCTGGTTGATCTGGCAAATAAAGCCACGCGCAATTGCCCAGCCATTACCGACCAATCGGTTTCAGTTAATTTGGAAAATTTGGCTGCGGTAAATAATCAGTTCTTCACGTCGGCCGACAACGGTACCAAGGCGCAATCGGCTGCGTTCACGTTCGACACCACATTTGTGCGGCATTTGTCGTTAATGATTGCCTGGGTACGTTCAGAATTATTGGTAGACCCTGAACCTAATGTGCATGCGCCTGATTTATTCGCGGCAAATGAGTGCTCAGTTTTGTGGTCTGAGTCCAGCAATATCGGGCGTTTCATTGAGTTGAGCAGTTTGAAATTTGGCTTGACGGGTCTGCCGTACTATCCGCAAGTTACAAAAACGCCCGGTAGCCCATTCCTAGATGGAACCGGGCTGTGGGCAACGTCGGGCCATACCGACGAAGAGCATAAAGCCACAGTGAAATTCCTGGCCTGGTTGGCCGAGCCCGATAACGCAGCACGTTGGTATCAGGAAACTGGTTTTCTGCCCCTAACCAAGCAGGCTTTCGAGCAAACCGGTGAAAGTTATTACAAAGATCACGGCATCGTACCCTGGCGTGAATTGGTAGCGGTGTATGCCAAGCCGCCATCAGAAACGGGACGCGGTTTTAAAATTAGAAATTACCCGCAAATTCGTGCAATGTTTCACAAAAAGCTGGATGAAGCACTAGATGGGCAGTATCCTGCAGTTACGGCGCTTACCACCGCCAAGTCGGAAGCTGCTCGTATTATGCAGGGTAAGTAAACAGTGTTAACAAAGGCCGCCGACAGGGCGGCCTTCTACTTTTAAAACACCAAGGAGACCTGTTCGTGAAAACAATAACAATGCAGTGGGTAGTGGCGACAGTTTTCGTATTGGGCAATGGCCTGGCCTACGCCGATGACGTACGCGTAGACGAGGCCTTTCGCCTGGCCAGCGATGGCATTATCAAACCTTTCGAGGGCCTGAACCAAACTGCGCTGGAAGTACGGCGTGGGCGCATTATGGATACTGAACTCGAGAACAACCGGGGTAATTACATTTATAAAGTCACTATTCTTGATTCAAAAGGGCAAGAGTGGGAAATAAAGGTTGATGCGGTAACAGGCAAGGTAATTGAAGAAGAAAAAGACAGTTAATGTTGTTGGTTATTTATTTGGTGGCTATTACCGCCGAAGCCATGTCGGGGGCGTTGGCGGCCGGGCGCCGGAACATGGATATATTCGGCGTATCGGTTATTGCCTTTGTAACCGCGTTGGGGGGCGGCACCTTACGTGATGTGGTGCTAGGCCATTACCCCGTGCATTGGACACAGCATCCCGAATACGTTTATATCGTTGTATCGGCCGGCTTAATTACCACGTTAATCGCCCGGTACCTGCACCATATAAAGCGCTTGTTTTTGTTGCTTGATGCCATGGGGTTAATTGCGTTTTCCTTAATTGGATGCAACGTGGCGTTAGAACACAATTACCCGGTCGTGGTGGTAATTATTGCCGGCATGATGACGGGCATTAGCGGCGGGGTTATACGGGATGTATTGTGCAACCAGGTGCCGGTGGTGTTTCGTAAAGAACTCTATGCCAGCGTGTCATTGGCGGTTTGTGTGTTGTTCTTAAGCCTGCGCGCATTTGAGGTTGTGTTTGAGTTGAATGCGCTGGTGTGTTTTGTGTTTGGCTTAACCTTGCGTGTACTGGCGATACGGTTCCAATGGCATCTGCCTATTTTTTCTTATCATCAGCGGTGGGATTAAGCTTTGCGCGCGTGTACACTAAAGAATATCGGGCGCCCTGACGTTACAGGGTAGGGGGCCACTTTTGGCCACCCGTTTTAAGGGAGTTTTTTATGGAACTTTCATCAGTTGAATCTGCTGTAAGCGCTTATATGGGGTTGCAAAACGCCAGCGCCCAGCAGGATCAGCAAATCGCGTTGTTACGTAAAACGCTGGATAACCAGAAACAAATGGTTGAACAGATTATGTCCCCACTTGAACCACAACTGGCTAACAGTGGTTCGGTTGGCACACGTGTACACGTAACAGCGTAAGTTGCTGTAGAAGCAGTAGGGAAGGCCGAAAACCTCTTTTGGGGTTTTCGGCTTTTTTTATTTCAGTAATCGTATTTTTTAAAAAAAGTAGTAACATAACTACATTTATTTGGTATGGAGACTTGCCATGACAATTACCACGTTCTCCAGTCGTGAACTGAATCAAGATGTGGGACGCGCAAAGCGTGCCGCTAAAACAGGACCGGTTTTCATTACCGATCGTGGGAAACCCGCTCATGTTCTGTTAAGTATTGAAGAATATCAACGCCTTATGCAGCAGCATCGTAGTATTGCGGATGCGCTGGCGCAGCCGGGAGCGGAAGATATTGCTTTTGAAATACCGCGTGCGAACGTTCAACCGCGAATACCTGAGTTTTAGTTATGTTCTTGCTAGACACTAATGTAGTTTCCGAGCTGAGGAAAGTAAAAGCCGGTAAGGCTCATCCTGGCGTTGCTAATTGGGCGGCCAGGGTCGACGCCGGTGTACTTTATGTGTCTGCCATTACTATTATGGAATTGGAAATTGGTGTGAAGTTGCTGGAGCAACGGGATGCTAATCAGGGGGCTATATTGCGCGCTTGGTTTAATAGCCGGGTAATACCGGAATTTGCCGATCGAGTTTTACCTATTAACTCGGCAGTTGCCAGGCGTTGTGCACACTTGCATGTGCCCGATTCCTCCTCTGAACGCGACTCCCTTATTGCAGCTACGGCCTTGGTATATGGCATGACAGTTGTTACGCGCAATACGGCAGTCTTCGAACGTACAGGTGCCGTGGTGGTGAATCCGTGGCTTGTTGCAACATAATCATTCTTAACAACGCCCACTTATTGCATGACAACGCACGCTGACACTCCATGGAAACACAAAACAATTCAATTGCTGAATCTTTTTGGTGTATTGGCCTCGGTTCTATTAATTGTAAGCATATCGGTTGAGGCGTTTAGCAATACGGCGTTTACCGACGATTCCGTCTACAACCGAATCCAGCTTGGCGTTTGTATTTATTTTTTGCTGGACTTCCTGTTGCAATTTATTATTGCGCACAATCGTTTGCGCTTCTTTACCAGGAATTTCGTACTAATTATTTTGTCGATTCCGTATGCGTATCTTTTGGGCTATTTTTCTGTCGACGTTTCCAGTGAAGCGTTTTACGTCATTCATTTTCTGCCCATTGTCAGGGGCGGTTTTGCGCTGGCCATATTAGTAAAAATGGCGGTAAACAGCTTTATTTCCGGGTTACTGGTTGTGTATTTGGCTATATTCGTTGCCATTGCTTACTTTCAAACCCTTATTTTCTTCGCTTTTGAATCGGGCGTTAATCCGTTGGTGAAGTCTTACCCAGACGTGCTGTGGTGGGCCTCTATGACGGTGACCACGGTAGGGTCGAACATTATTCCGGTTACGGATGTAGGGAAAATTTGCACTGCTGTGTTGGCCGTGGTGGGAATGACAACTTTCCCTATTTTTACTGCGTATATTACGGCGCTGGTGCATGGTATTAACGAACGTCAAAAAGCAAAAACGCCACCCGGCTAAAGATGGCGTAAGTGCTTGACATTCTTGATGGCGCACCCCTGATTCGAACAGGGGACTTGCGGATTATGATTAACCAATACAGTATTTGGGACACCAGCCGAGCCAGGAAACAGCTGGTTGTTAAACCCGACGCCACTGAAGACACCTTTGCATGATCGCATCTATGTGCCTGTAACATGACGTGGTAATGCATTATTATTTTGTACAAAACTAATCCAATGGATTATAATCTGACTTTAAACGGCATTGCGGAGTTGCCTTCATTCATTCGTCTGGCCGACAAGCTTCTCAGCCAGGATGAACGTTCCGACTTAATCAGCTATCTGGCTGAACACCCCAAAGCGGGCGACTTGATGCAGGGCACGGGCGGCGTACGCAAGCTTCGTTGGCGCCGAGGCGGTCAGGGCAAGAGTGGTGGCGTACGAGTCATCTACTATTTTCATGATGATGTCATGCCGCTTTACCTGTTGACCTTGTTCGCCAAAGGTGACAAGGAAAACCTTAGTAAAGCTGAGCGCAACGAATTGGCCGGCTTGGTCGATTTGTTGGTACAGATTTGGAAAGGATGAGAATTATGAGCAAAGCATTCGACAGCATTAAGCAGGGCCTGCAAGAGGCCATTGAGCATGCGCGTGGCAAAGAGATCGGTGTCAGGGTGCATCGGCCCAGATCCGTGGATGTGAAGGCCGTACGCGCCAAAGTGGGTATGACGCAAGAGCAGTTTGCGGCGCGGTTTGGTTTTTCCACGGCAACGCTGCGGCATTGGGAACGCGGTGATAGGACGCCACGCGGACCAGCACTGGTGCTTTTGAACGTGATTGAGCGTAATCCAGATGCGGTGATAGAAGCGCTTGGGTGATTGCATCCTGGGGCTCGATACCCCGGGGAAGAGCCAGAAAGCAAAAACGCCACCCGGTTAAAGGTGGCGTAAGTGCTTGATATTCTTGGTGGCGCATCCCTGATTCGAACAGGGGACCTGCGGATTATGATTCCGTCGCTCTAACCAGCTGAGCTAATGCGCCGCTCGGAAGACCGCTACTATACCATAAGTTTTTTCGTTGTTACGTGAGTCGCAGCAAAAAATTTTATTGGCCCGATTTGGGCGCTTTACTTGACGCAGATTATTTGACAGCCACCCAATGAAAAGGCCTCACCTTCTGGTGAGGCCTTACTGCCCTTGCGGCAGTTGACACACGGCTTTACGGGCCGGTGTGGTGACACCACTTCAGAGAGCGGTGAGCCTGCCCCTTTGGGGCAGTAAATTCAATTTAACGCTACTCATCAAAGTCTTCAACCTAGTGTTTCTACTAGGTTAAGGGCGTTCCTCAAGCGGCACGTGCATCTATCTCCGACATGGCATGGCTTAAACTGTAAAGCGGCTCAAACGATTCGGCCTGTGCCATGGGCCAGCCCACACGAAAGATTGTTTGGCGGAATTTGCCTTCCAGAATTTCACCTTCGTGCATGTCGGGGAAAATGGCCGAGAGCATACGAACTTCCAGGTTCGAAATACGTCGCGCAATGTGGTGCGGGCGCAGGTCATTGGGGTGGGTTAGCCCAGCAGCCCCCAGCAGTTCGCCCAGTGCTTTTAATGTGTTGCGATGGAAACTGGCCACGCGTTCGGATTTGTCTTCCACAACAAGCGCTGCCTGCCGTTTTGGGTCTTGCGTGGTTACGCCGGTAGGGCATTGGCCTGTGTGGCAAACTTGAGCCTGAATGCAGCCCACGGCGAACATAAATCCGCGTGCGCTATTACACCAGTCGGCACCCAGCGCCATTATGCGGGCCATGTCGAAAGCACTAATAATTTTTCCC
>NZLH01000320.1 GCA_002694155.1 Pusillimonas sp.
CGGATCGGTAATTTCTTTACCGCTACCGTGGCATGTTGGACACGTTTGCTGAACACTGAAAAAGCCCTGCTGCATCCGCACAGCGCCATTGCCACCGCACGTGCTACATGTTTGCGGCTGGGTACCCGGTTTGGCGCCCGAGCCTTTACATGTTTCACAATTTTCCCAGCTGGGCACCCGAATCTCAGTGTCAAACCCACTGGCTGCTTGCTCAAGTGAAATTTCCAGTGTGTATTTCAGATCGGCACCACGATACACTTGCGGGCCACCGCGCCGGCCGCCGGCACCACCAAAAATTTCACCAAAAATATCACCAAAGGCGTCAGCAAAGCCTGCGCCCCCCATGCCACCCATACCGCCCATTCCGGCACCGGCAGCATTGGGGTCAACCCCTGCGTGGCCGAAGCGATCGTAGGCGGCCCTTTTCTCGGGGTCGCTAAGCATCTCGTAAGCTTCTTTGGCTTCCTTGAACTTCTCTTCGGCCTCCTTGCTGTCGGGGTTGCGGTCGGGATGGTATTTCATGGCCAACTTGCGGTAGGCCTTTCTTAACTCATCGTCGGTCGCATTTTTCCCTACGCCCAGCACTTCATAAAAGTCGCGTTTTGCCATAATTTCTTTGCGCCTGTTGGCGCTTAAACTAAATCAGTAATAAAAACAACAATGCCCGATTTCCGGAAAGCACCAGAAACCGGGCTGAGAACCGCTAAAACGAGCCCTTATTTGTCGTCGCGCTTAACTTCTTTGAAGTCGGCATCAACTACGTTCTCGTCTTCCGGTTGCTGGGCAGTTGCACCATCGGCACCTTGTTGCGCTGCAGCCTGAGCCTGCATATCGGCATACATCTTCTCGCCAAGCTTCTGCGAAGCCGCTGTCAGTGCCTCAACCTTGGCATCAATTGCTTCCTTGTCGCCATCTTTAAGGACTTCTTCCACTTCCTTAATAGCAGCCTCAATGGCTTCTTTCTCGGAGGCTTCCAGCTTGTCGCCATACTCTTCCAGCGACTTGCGGGTGGAATGTACCAATGCTTCGGCCTGGTTTCGCGTCGTGGCCAATTCGGCTATACGGCGGTCTTCTTCAGCATTTACCTCGGCATCTTTCACCATGCGCTCAATTTCGTCATCGGTTAGACCCGAATTGGCTTTAATGGTGATCTTGTTCTCTTTACCGGTACCTTTGTCTTTCGCAGACACATGCAAAATACCATTGGCGTCGATATCGAACGTAACTTCGATTTGCGGCACACCACGCGGTGACGGTGGAATGCCCTCAAGGTTGAATTCACCCAGGCTCTTGTTTCCAGCCGCAATTTCACGCTCGCCCTGGAAAACCTTGATGGTTACCGCAGGTTGATTGTCATCGGCAGTAGAGAACACTTGCGAGAAACGAGTTGGAATCGTGGTGTTCTTCTGAATCATCTTGGTCATAACGCCACCAAGCGTTTCAATACCCAGCGACAACGGGGTCACGTCGAGCAGCAAAACGTCTTTGCGATCGCCGGACAATACCGACCCCTGAATAGCAGCACCAGCCGCAACCGCTTCATCGGGGTTCACGTCTTTACGCGGATCACGACCGAAGAACTCTTTAACCTTCTCTTGTACTTTTGGCATGCGGGTCATACCGCCCACCAAAATGACGTCGTCGATTTCGGAAACCTTCACACCCGCATCTTTAATTGCGATACGGCAAGGTTCAATTGTGCGTTCAATCAGCTCCTCTACCAGCGCTTCCAGCTTGGCACGCGACAGTTTCAGGTTCAAGTGCTTAGGACCTGATGCGTCGGCCGTAATATACGGCAGGTTAATCTCGGTTTGCTGCGCGGAAGACAGCTCGATCTTGGCTTTCTCAGCCGCCTCTTTCAGGCGCTGTAAAGCCAAAACGTCTTTCGACAAATCAACCCCGCTTTCTTTCTTGAACTCATCAATAATGTAATCAATGATGCGCTGGTCGAAGTCTTCGCCGCCCAGGAATGTATCGCCGTTGGTCGACAGCACTTCGAACTGCTTTTCGCCATCGATATCAGCAATTTCAATAATCGAAACGTCGAACGTACCACCACCCAGGTCGTAAACCGCAATTTTACGATCGCCTTTCTCGGTTTTATCCATACCAAAGGCAAGGGCCGCTGCAGTGGGCTCGTTAATAATGCGCTTGACTTCCAAACCAGCAATGCGACCGGCATCTTTGGTGGCCTGACGCTGGCTGTCGTTGAAGTAAGCCGGAACAGTAATCACTGCTTCAGTCACTTCTTCACCCAGGTAGTCTTCTGCAGTTTTCTTCATCTTGCGCAGCACATCGGCCGACACCTGAGGAGGCGCCAACTGCTTTCCTTGTGCCTCAACCCAAGCGTCACCGTTGTCTGCCTTGACGATTTTATAAGGCATCAGGTCAATATCTTTCTGAACTGCCTTTTCATCGAACTTGCGGCCGATCAGGCGCTTGACAGCATATAGCGTGTTAGCAGGATTGGTTACCGCCTGACGCTTGGCAGGCGCACCCACCAAAATTTCGCCGTCTTGCATGTAAGCAACAATCGACGGCGTGGTGCGAGCACCTTCCGAATTTTCAATAATGTTGACCTTGCCGCCATCCATAACTGCAACACAGCTGTTGGTGGTACCCAGGTCAATACCAATAATTTTGCCCATAATGTATCGCCTTAAAAAATGCGTTTAATTCAATTGGAAACAAACTTGACTGATTCTTAAGTGGGGCCTGCCTGACGCTTTTCAAGACACACCCGAAGAGATTTTTAAATACTGGCTTGAAGCCCTGGTTATTGCGACGGCTTGCCCGAAGACACCGCTACCAAAGCAGGCCGAAGTACGCGATCGGCAATCGTGTACCCCTTTTGCAGCATCTGCACCACCTCGCCTTCCGGCAAATCGGAGGGGACTGAGGAAATAGCCTGATGCACATTAGGGTCGAATTTGTCACCCTCGGCCGGCGCAACCTCTTTAAGTTGATTCCGCTCAAATGCGCCAACCAACTGCTTAAGCGTGGCCTCTACGCCCGATTGCCAGGCATCCGGCGTTTGATCTTTTAGTGAAAGAGCGGCCTCAAGGCTGTCTTTAACCGGAACCAGGCTCTCGGCAAAAGACTCAATCCCAAATTTTCGCGCTTTAGCTACATCTTCCTGGGCGCGACGTCGAATATTTTCAACTTCTGCTTTTGCGCGCAAAAGCTCTTCGTAATACTCGCTTACCTGAGCCTGCGCCTGTTCAAGCTTAGCGGCCAGTGACTCAGCCGACTCTAGCTCTACCACCGGTTCCTCGTCCGGTGCAGTCGCACCCTCCCCATTCGCGACACCTTCATCTGCAGCCTCTGGCACACGGGAATTCTGCTTTTCGTCCTTGGGGTCAAGGGGCTCATTCTGTTTCGACATAACGACGCACTCCACTTCTGTTTGATTCGATCCAAAGCAAATGGGGGCAAATGCCCCCATTTCAAGACCTGAAACCGAACCGGAATGTGCTGAACAGTCGCCACGCTGAAATGCTTTCTAATTGAACATAGTTGTGCCAATAAGAACAAGCTGTTAGGCGGTACCCGACCACCCCACTAACTGGCGCCGCACGATACTCGTTAGTGCCTGCACCCATTGAGGATCATCGTTTAAACAAGGGATATACCTGAACGTTTCCCCGCCGGCGTGTAGAAACGCTTCGCGACACTCTTCCTGAATTTCTTCTAATGTCTCGAGACAGTCGGCCAGAAACCCCGGACACATCACATCTACACGTTTAACCCCCTCCGCGGCCCAAGATTGCAAAGTTGGTTCGGTGTAGGGCTGCAACCATTTTTCCGCTCCGAACCGGCTTTGAAAAGACACATATACGCGTTGGGCATCTTCCGGGGGTAATAACGCTTTAATTGCGCGAACAGTATCCATGCAGTCGCGGTGATAAGGATCACCCTGCAAAATTGTGCGCTGAGGCAAACCGTGAAAACTGAGTAACAACCGCTCGGGTTTACCGTTCTCACTCCAGAAGTCGGTTAACTTTCTAACCAGCGATTCAATATAGCCGGGGTCGTCGTGATAGCGTTTAATAAAACGCAGCTCTGGCTGGTTACGCAAACGGGCCGCATAGCCAGTAACCGCATCTACAACCGTGGCGGTGGTGCTGGCAGCATATTGCGGATACAGCGGAACGGTAAGAATACGTTCACACCCCTGCTTACGTAATGCGTCGAGGCCCGCTTGAATAGAAGGGTTACCGTAACGCATAGCCAGCTCGACACGAATATTTTCCCCTTCAGAGCGCAACTGCGTCTCAAGCCCCCTGGCCTGCGCTTTGCTATAAACAACCAAAGGCGAGCCTTGCTCGAGCCATATACCTTGATAACGCGGCACCAGTTTACGAGGCCGAGTTCGCAAAATAATGCCATGGAGGATAATTTGCCATGCCCACAGCGGAATCTCGATCACCCTGGGATCGGATAAAAATTCCGCCAGATAGCGCCGTATGGCAGCGGCAGAAGGCTCATCCGGCGTGCCAAGATTCACAACCAGAATACCAATTGGCCCAAGCTCTCGCGCAGGCGGCTGCGGATCTAAACCGTAAGGGTCTTCAGGTTCTGGCTGGTAACGGGTGGGTAGTAAAGAAGGCATTCATGCCCCTGTATTAAGTTCAGGAAGAAGGGTTGTGACTTAGCGCGTTCGACAACAACTTGGCGGTAATGTCGACAATGGGAATAACGCGATCGTAAGCCATACGGGTTGGGCCAATAACACCTAGCGTACCCACAATTTTGCCGTCGATGCCGTACGGTGCGGTAATTACTGAAACATCCTCCATCGGTACCAGCTGAGAGTCTCCCCCAATATAAATTTGCACGCCTTCTGCACGGCTGGACACATCAAGCAACTGCAGCAAGTCGGTTTTCTTTTCAAATAAAGCAAACATGCGACGTAACCGATCCATATCAGAGGCAATGTCGGAAACATCCAACAGCTTGCTTTCCCCTGAGATATAAACACCGTCATCCGTTTCGTCGTTTACAGTGCCGGCCTCGACGGCCTGCTGCATTAAACGTGAAATATCCTCTTTCAGTGAAGAGAGCTCGTCTTTGATTGCAGCGCGAACCTCATTGAAAGACTTGCCGGCAAAATGCTGGTTGAAAAAGTTGCTGGCTTCGGTCAACTCTTGGTCTAGATAATCGCGCTGAACAAACAAAATCCGATTCTGAACATCGCCATCGGGCGTAACGATAATCAGCAACACCCGCCGCTCGGAAAGACGAATGAACTCTATCTGCCGAAAAACCTGGGTACGCCGGGGAGCCATAACCACACCCGCAAATCGCGTTAGATTCGACAATAACGTAGCCGCTGCATTCACCGTGCGACTAGGTTCGCTAACGGGAAGCATTTCCATAATTTGCGATGGCTGCAAAATTTCAAAACGTTGGGTAGCCAACAAACGATCAACAAAAAGGCGATACCCTCGCGGGGTGGGCACCCGACCAGCCGATGTATGCGGGCTTTGAATCAAACCCAGCTCTTCAAGGTCGGCCATGACATTGCGAATGGTGGCGGGCGATAGCTCGAACATTTTGGAAAGCGTGCGCGAGCCGACCGGCTGGCCATCAGCAATATACCGCTCAATTAGCGCTTTCAGCAGTGACTTCGCTCTGTCATCCATGTCCATGGTGATACCTTACACTCCAGCAAGACAAACTTGTCAACAGATCGGCCACAATAACAACGGCCACGACCCTATAATAAATTGAACTCCCTTCACTCATCATAAACAAGGTATCGGCACAATGCATTTTAAAACCGTTGCGCTAATTGGGCGCTACCAAGACTCAGGGCTTGACACTCCGTTGCGCAGGCTGGCCCGGCATCTTGAAAGCGCGGGTTGCACTGTGCTGATTGAATCCGATACAGCAACCAATACTGGCGTAACCGAATTCAAGACGGCATCTTACGCTGAAATAGGCGAGCATGCGGACCTGGCCGTTATTATGGGCGGTGATGGCACCATGCTGGGCGCAGGCCGCCTTCTGGCGCGCAGTAACGTTCCCCTTATCGGCATTAACCATGGCCGCCTGGGGTTTATTACCGACATCCCAATCCACACTGCCACCGATGCGCTAAGCCAGGTTATTAGCGGCCACTACGAAATTGAAGAACGGCTAATGCTTGAAGGTCGGGTCACACGGGGTGACCAGGTGATGTTCTCGGGGGTGGCACTAAACGACGTTGTCATTAACCGGGCCGGGCGCGGCGGGATGATTGAATTGCGCGTTGAGCTGGACGGCAACTTTATGTACAACCAGCGCGCCGACGGCCTCATCATCTCGACGCCTACCGGCTCAACTGCTTATGCGCTATCGGCAAACGGCCCCATCTTGCACCCCCAGCTACGTACTATTTTGCTGGTACCCGTGGCACCACAAACGTTATCGAATCGGCCTATTGTCATCCCCGACAGCGGCATTCTAAGCATGACTGTAACTGCCCTGGGTAGGGTAGAGTCTGGCGCCAGCGTCCACTTCGACATGCAAGCCTGGTCCGACTGCCAGCCAGGCGACCGTATCGACGTACAGCGCTCGAAAGACAATGTCCGTTTTGTTCACCCACTGGGCTTCAGCTTCTTTTCCACCCTACGGCGTAAATTACTTTGGAATCAAACGCCGCAACTAGCAAACGAGGGCGAATAACGCTATGTTGCGCACCTTACACCTTCGCGACTTTGTCATTGTTGATCAGGCTGAATTGCACTTCGATGCCGGATTTACGGTTTTTTCAGGTGAAACCGGTGCGGGCAAGTCGATACTTATCGATGCATTGTCTCTGGTTTTGGGTTCCCGAAGCGATGCCCGCTTCGTTCGCGAGGGCTGCAAGCGCGCCGATATCAGCGCATTATTCAAAGCGCCACCCTCGTTGCAAGCGTGGCTGGAAGATCAAAGCCTGGACACAGACCAAGACGAGCTCGTACTGCGTCGTGTCATCGATCAGCAAGGTCGCAGCAAAGCTTATATTAATGGTATTCCCGCTACACTTGCCCAACTCAAAGAGCTGGGCGAACACCTGGTCGACATCCACGGTCAGCATGCTCATCAAAGTCTTTTACAGTCGGTTAGCCAGCGCACGCTACTGGATACCCAAGGCGGGCTTGGCCCGCTGGCACAAGAAGTTCAACAATACTGGCAGGCTTGGCAAAGCGCAAAGCGGCGTTTAGCAGTCGCCTTGGAACAAGCCGATAAACTTAACGAAGAACGTGATCGCCTGGAATGGCAGGCCTCTGAACTGGCACGCCTAGGTTTGCAACCCGGCGAATGGGAAACCTTAACCACAGAACACAATCGGTTGGCACACGCCCAGTCGTTGCTTGAAAACGCGAACCGAGCGTTGGAAGCACTAGACGGAGAAGAAATAGGTGCACGCCACTTATTGAACGTTGCCGCACAACAAATCGAACACATGTTGCGTCACGATGAAACAGTACGCAGCATGTATGAAACGCTGGAATCGGCGCGCATTGCTGCGGCCGAAACGGTTTCCGACCTAAGTGCCTACATTAACCGTGTCGATCTCGACCCGGAAAGGCTAACCCAAGCCGAAGACCGCATGTCTGCAATTTTTGAACTTGCGCGCAAATTTCGCATTGAGCCCGAGAGCATTCCTGACTTCCAGGCCGACATTGATCAACGGCTACACGAGGCCAGCGCCAACGCCGACATTTCGCACCTCGAGCACGAGGTTCAAGCGCAACATGAACAATACTTGAAAGCTGCTAAAGCGCTATCTAAGGCACGCAAAAAAGCTGCTGAAACCATGGCGCAACAGGTCACCGAGGCGATGCAAACGTTGGCCATGAAAGGGGGCCGCTTCGATATCGCGCTGAACAGTGGCGCAGAAAGTGCCCACGGGCTTGAAAACATCGAGTTTCTGGTCGCCGGGCATACTGGCGCCACACCACGCCCTTTGGCAAAAGTCGCATCCGGCGGCGAACTGGCGCGCATTTCCCTGGCGCTATCAGTTATAGCAAGCCAGGCTGCACGCGTACCCACGCTTATATTCGATGAAGTAGATAGTGGCGTAGGGGGCGCGGTAGCCGAGGTTGTAGGGCAACTGCTGAAAGCATTGGGGCAACAACACCAGGTATTGTGTGTAACGCATTTACCCCAAGTTGCCGCTTATGGCCATCACCATTACCGCGTAAGCAAAGCAGTAGTCAAAAACAAAACCGAATCAAAAATTGAATTGCTAACGCCAACCAGCCGTGTTGATGAAGTAGCCCGCATGCTGGGCGGGCTGGAAATTACCGACACCACCCTTCGCCATGCAAAAGAAATGTTGGCCCGCTAGGTTTATTTTTTATTGCACTCGGCACAAATGCCATACAGCATCATGGTGTGGCTTTCCAGGGTGAAATTCTTTTCCTTGGCAATAATATGCTGGCGCTTTTCGATCTCGGGGTCGTTAAACTCTAGAACTTTGCCACAGCTGGTGCAAATAAGGTGGTCGTGATGATCGCCGTCATTCAGTTCGAACACCGCCTTACCACCGTCGAACTGGCTGCGCGTAAGAATGCCTGCCTGCTCGAATTGAGTTAACACCCGATACACTGTTGCCAGCCCGATATCGACATCTTCAGCCAATAATGCACGATAGACATCTTCGGCGCTATGATGACGCTGGTCAGACTTACGGAAAACATCAAGGATCTTCAGGCGCGGGAAAGTCGCCTTCAACCCCATGCTTTTTAGTTCATTTTGATCAGTCATGTAATAAATCTCGGGCAAAAGGACGGAAATCCGTAGGATGACACGGCATAAATACGCCGAATCTCGAGTAACGCTATCATTGCGTTTATTGTTAAGCCTTTATCATAACGGTTTTATTCAATTGAATAACAGGGGCAATTCGTGGTAACCACTGTCAAATCTTTCTTTCAAAAGTGGCGTAACAGCCTTGCCATAGGCGTTTTAGCCGTTTCTCTTTCCGCTTGCGGCGGTACAAAATGGGGTTTTCCCTATCGGGCTGATGTGCAGCAAGGAAACTGGATCACCGCCGAGCAAGTAGAGCGGCTGGAACAAGGCATGACGCGTGAGCAGGTACGGTTTGTGCTGGGCACCCCGCTTTTGCAGGATGTTTTTCGAACTAATCGCTGGGATTACGTCTTTTACAACCAACCCGGCTATGGCGAGCCTGAAGAAAGGCAATTCACAGTTTGGTTCGAGGGCGACGTATTGGTTCGCTGGGAAGGCGACCAACAACCCACTCGCCAACCCTTCCAGTCGAACGACACGGGTCGTGAAAGTATTGATGAAGCAACAGAAGCGGCCGCCGAACGCGAGGACGACACCGAAGC
>NZLH01000321.1 GCA_002694155.1 Pusillimonas sp.
CAGTTTTCACCAATTCGATCCACTGTTTTCTGCAGTGCATCGGGCATGGGCTTGCGCTGCGGTTTCAGGTCGTCGTCAAGCTCGTAGTATTCAGCGTGCTCGCCGGTAGTGGATGTAATCAACATACGCAAACCCGGCCAGGCCACGTCGGGGTTGAAACCGTCAATAATGGCCAGCGGGTCGGAAATGTCGGTGCCGCCCCAACCATTACCGGGGTTGGCAACCTGAAAGTAACGGCCCGGCGTAGATTTACGCCCTTTCATTTTGATGCCGGTGGGGGGAATATCCAGACAACGCCCGGCCTGGTGCTCGCTGAGCACACCGGTAATGTGGTCGTCGACCACCACCACTTCATCGGTGTGGCCGAACCATTGCTTGGCGAAAATACCAATAGCCGCCGAACCACAGCCCACCCGCATGCGCTTTTCTTCCACGCCGTCGACAATAGGGGCCTTGCCTGCCTGAACCACCAGTTGAGCACCGCCGTCGATCGACAACTCGACCGCTTCCTTATTGCCCAGCGCCATCATCATGTCGCAGGTCATGCGGCCTTCTTTCTTGCTTCCACCGGTTAAGTGATGCACGCCACCCAACGACAGCATTTGCGAGCCGTATTCAGCTGTTGTTACGTGGCCAACAATTTCGCCCTTGAAACGAATGTTCGATTGCTCTGGGCCCAAATAGCGGTCGGTATCAATTTTGACCTTGAAACTGCAGTAACTGAAGATGCCTTCGGTGACCACAGTGACCATATCCACGTCGTTTGCCTTCGACGAGACAATAAACGGCGCGGGTTTGTAATCGGGGTAAGTCGTGCCCGACCCAATGCCACTGACGAACAAATCGTTCGGGTCGGAAACAGCGTTGGCTTCAGCGTCGCGCGTGCGGGCATTCACCAGGCCTTCGGGGGCGTCGCCGGCTACGGGTTCGTGGCGTGTTGCCAGGCCGGTATCGTCGAGCCGGCGCATTAAAATGACGGGGTCGATACGAACCAGGTTGCCGTCTTCGTTACCCCAGCGATCACAGGCACCGGTGCGGCCTTCTGTAATTTGGCACAACACCGGGCAAGCATTGCACTCTACCTTGTTCGAGGCCATTTTCTCGCTTCGAGGCTTGGATTTTTCCAATACCGTTGGCCCCGAGGTACTGGACGTGGTGTCGTCCAGGTTATCCATGCTGTGATCAATTTTTGTGTGCTCAGTCATTTCTGACAACTCCTTGTGCAGTGTGCACGCCACCCGCTTACCGTGTGTTAGTTACATTTCTATTTTATAAACACTATATTTGATAATAGCTTAAAAGGTTTTTAGCGACAATAATTGTAGTGTATACGTGCAAATTTCGTATGCCAATTGCTATGCCCACAACCCAGACACATCGTCAGCCATTATCACGTCGCCAAACAGGGTTTGAACATTGTTCAGGGTGGCGTTGTGCTCTTCATCAGTCAGTGTGGCATTGGCATCGGCCAAAAACACCACCTGGTAGTTCATTTGCTGGGCGTCGCGCGCGGTGCTTTCCGAGCAGCAGTTGCTCATGGTGCCGGAAATAATCACGGTTTCAATCCCGCGTTCTTTTAATATGCGATCCAGCTCACTTGTACCGGGCGTAAAACCACTGAAGCGTGTTTTGTTTACGATCAAGTCGTCGTCTTGCACGTCCAGCTTCGACCACAACTGGTGCCCGTGCGCACCTTCCCAGAAAGCTTCGGCAGAGGCTCGCTTCGACTCGGGCGATGCAATTACGTTGTACCAAACCGTCCATGGCGTTGCTTCGGTTTCATCGTAGGTAAAACGCAAGAACACATTTACACCGCCGGCGCGCCGCACCTCGGCGCTGACCTTATTAATGTTGGGCACAATGTCGCGCGCCAGCGGAATTTCCACCGCGCCGCCCGGCTCAACAAAGCCATTTTGCATATCAATAATTAAGTGAGCGGTTTTGCTAGGGTCAATTCGATGAAAAGCCAGAACACGGCCACGGTGTCCGCGACTACGCTCTACCAGCTCAGGGTTCAATTGAATCTTATGCATTTGCATTCCTTGTTTCAGAATTCTTTATGGTTACCGGCGATGCGCCCGACGACGCTGTTATTGAACGGTCGCCGCCGCGCAACGGGTTACGCCACTTACGCGGCAACGGTAGTTTGAACAAACGCCCAAATATGCCTTCAGGCATCACGACAACCGTGACAATAAACAGCACGCCCAGCGTCAGTAGCCAGTACGCGCCTAGTGCGCTGGACAACAAGCTTTCCACCCAACGCACCAGAATCACACCCAGGAAAGCCGCCATTAACACGCCCCGACCCCCTACGGCCACCCAAATCAGTACTTCGGTAGACAACGCCATACCGATGACGGCAGGTGAAACGAAACCAAACTGCGCAGTGAATAACGCTCCGGCATAGCCAGCCATCGCGCCCGAGAACGTAAAGGCCAGCACCTTGAAGTCGGTTGTTTTGTAGCCAAACGAGGCTGTTCGTACTTCGTTATTGCGGATACCCGCCAGCACCGCCCCCAGCGGCGAGCGCTGAACGAACAACGCCAACAGATAAATCGCCAGGGCAGAAATAAGCACCACATAAAACATCTCGTTAGTGGTCATCATGTCGCCATCGCGCCAACCGGCGAACAAGGGCGGCACACCCAGCAAGCCGTCGAAGCCGCCAATGAACTCGATGCGTTGCGCCACAATTTCTACCACCACGGCGGCGCATAAGGTCACAATAGCGAAGAACGCGCCCGACAAGCCACGACCCACAAACAGCATTTTGCCCAGAATGTAAGCTGCAATGGCCGGCCCAACTGTTGCCAACAGCAAGCCCATAATTTGGGAACCGCCAAACCACGTAAATTTTTCCAGTGTGGTTAAGGCCATGAGGTACGCCCCCAAACCAAAGAAGATGGCCTGACCGAAACACAAAATACCCACTTGACCCCAAATAAAGGCCAGGCTCATGGCCAAAATGCCATAAGTAAGATATTGGCCGAATTGGCTTACTGTCCACTCGTCTAGCGCCAGCGGTGCCAAGAACAACAGCACCCACACCAGCACAGTTAAATTAACGCCTAAAAATCCTTGCTTATTCATATCAACGCTTCCGGGTAATGAGGCCTTCCGGGAAAAGGCGAATAAGGACAATAGCCAGAATGAACACAGCCACCTGCGCCGCCACCTGGGTATCAATAGAGGCAATCACCGTATTGGTGGAGCCGATTAGGCCTACACCCAGCACGACCCCCATAAGATGCGCCACCCCACCCACCATAATGGCCAGGAACGCCGGAATCAGGAAACCACCCCCCATTTGCGGATCAACACTCATAATGGGCGCCATAACCGCGCCGGCGAAACCGGCCAGTGCCGCGCCAAATGCGAACGTCCAGCGATCCATGCTGCGGGTGTTCAAACCCAATGAGGCCGCCATAGGGCGATTGGCAATGACACCACGTACCGCCAAACCCAGATGCGTGCGATAAAACACGATGAATACGGCCAATGTCACCAGCAAGGCCATCGCCATGATGAACAAACGCATCGACGGGTAGACCACGCCCAGAATGTTCACGGGATCGGGGATGGGGTTCACAATACTTTGTGACGTTGGCCCAAACCCAATGACAATGGCTTGTTTAATTACGATAGACAAACCCCAGGTCGCCAGAATCGTGTCAATAAAACGGTGATACACATGCCGTATCACAAGCTGTTCAATAAGGATACCGATCAGCGCCAGGAAAAGCGGCGCAAAAATTAGCGATAGCCAATAGGGCATTTCCATGGCCTGCACCGCCACCACGGTATACGCGCCCAGCAAGAAAAACTCGCCGTGCGCCATGTTAATAACATTCATTAAGCCGAAAATCACCACCAGCCCCAGCGCCACTAACAGCAGGCTTAGGGAATAGCTTAGGGTGTCCAGGCCCAGTTCAATTGCAAATTCCATTTGTTGCTCCGTAGAAACCTAGACCGACAAGTACTTATGAATGGGCGCCGGGTCATCGCGCAACGCCTGCACTTCGTCTGTTTCATAAACCACTTAACCGTTTTCCATGAACAGG
>NZLH01000322.1 GCA_002694155.1 Pusillimonas sp.
AGGCAGTTTGCCAGGTTGCAAACCACCCAGGCGGGCCAGTGCCTTCATCATTGGCTCGCGTGCGCCCATTAGCTTGGCACTGCCCGAGTCGGCACGGTACTCACGCTGACGCGAGAACCAGGCAACGATAATTGAAGCCAGCAGGCCGAATATAATTTCACACACAATTACAACGCCGTAATAGCCTAGCCCCAGACCGCGCTCGTTTTTTAAAATGACACGGTCGACAAAATAACCAACAACCCGGGCAAGGAATACAACAAACGTATTCACAACACCTTGAATCAGGGTCAGGGTAACCATATCGCCATTTGCTACGTGGGCCACTTCGTGCCCCAATACTGCGGCCACTTCCTCTTCAGTCATGCTGCTAAGTAACCCGGTTGATACGGCAACCAAGGCATCGTTACGGAAAGCCCCTGTGGCGAACGCATTGGGTGGCCCGTCGTAAATGGCCACTTCCGGATGCCCGATACCGGCCCGGTCGGCCAGTTGGTGAACGGTTTCCACCAACCAGGCCTCTTGCCGGCTGGCTGGTGCCTGGGGGTCAATAACGCGTGCGCCTGTGGTGCGTTTGGCCATCCATTTACTAATCAGCAAAGAAATGAAGGCTCCACCAAAGCCAATAAATGCCGAAAAGATAAGCAATTGGGTTAGATTCAGGCCTTGCTCATCCAGGTAGCGCCCAACACCTAAAATGCTCATGGTGATACTCAGTACAACCATGACAGCGATATTGGTCATCAGAAAAAGAATGATACGTTTCATGCTTGGTGATTCCTGCAGTATGCGAATGCGCGAAGTTTGACACAAAATATGGAGACAAGTTGCCGAAATTCCAAGGGTTTTGAATCAACAACCTGACGATCAGCTGACGAAAAAGACTTCGTCAGCCGCAGTATAGTATTGTCTTTGCAATTTTTTCGAAAGAGATCGCGCCAAATGCAGTCGTTGTGGATGATTCTGGCTTGCGCCATGTTTGCTTTAATGGGCGCCTGCATTAAGGTGGCGGCCGATTTTGGTGCCTCTTTAGCGCAAATTGTTTTGTTTCGAGGTGTACCTTCGGTCTTGCTGTTATTGGGTTGGGCTGTTGTAACACGGCGGGTTATTCGCCCTACTAGCTGGAAGCTACATTTTTGGCGCAATATTTCGGGTGTTAGCGCAATGTGGCTGGGTTTTTACGCGTTGTCGCATTTACCGCTACCAACGGCAGTTAGTTTAAATTACACCTCGCCACTTTTTATCACGGGCTGGATGCTGGCCTGGGGCGGTGCCCGCCGCGATTACCTTCGTGCAGTTGCGGTATGCATAGGTTTTGTAGGGGTGCTGGGCGTGTTGCGCCCCAGCATTGGAAACGATGAGTTTATGGCTGCTTTAACTGGCTTGGGTTCCGGAGCTTTTGGTGCGGTTGCTATGATGCAAGTGCGCCAATTAGGGCGGGCCGGCGAACCCGAGTGGCGTACTGTCATGATTTTTTCTTCATGTGTTTGTGCATCCAGCGTGTTAGGTTTATGGCTGCAAGGCTGGCAAGCTCTTGGGTGGCAGGCATGGTTGGCATTATTGGGTTTGGGGCTGTCGGGGTTGGTTGGCCAACTGGCGATGACCCGCGCGTTTGGCATGGGTAAAGCGCTGTTAACTGCGGCACTGCAGTACACCACTATTATTTTTGCGGCGATTATTGGTATTGTTTTCTGGGGCGACTATCCGGATATGATTGCCTGGGTTGGCATGGCGTTTATCATTGGCGCTGGCTTAATTTCTACCTGGCGAACTTACGTTGAAAGCCGCCGGGCCCGCACTAAAAGCACTAAAACGGTTACGGTTTGAAAGGGGGGAATGTGTACAAACTATTGATAAATGTTGATCAGCTGAAAGCGCTGCTAGATAAGGGTGACACGCTGGTATTTGATGCTCGGCATGATTTGGCCGATCATGATGCAGGGTGTCGTGCATACCAGGCGGGCCATATCCCTGGCGCTTTCTTTCTGGATCATGAAAAAGATTTAAGTGCGCCAAAAACAGGTAAAAACGGGCGCCATCCCTTGCCACCATTAAGTGAGCTCGCGCGTCTAATGCGCAGTTACGGTGTGCACGAGGGAAAGCAGGTAGTGGTTTACGACGCGGGCAACAGCATGTTCGCGGCCCATGTGTGGTGGATGCTACGCTGGATGGGGCACGAAACCGTTGCGGTACTTGATGGCGGTTGGCAAGCCTGGCAAGAACACCATGGCCCCATTAGCACAGAAACACCGAAACGTCCGGTTGACTCAACCGGTCAAAGTGCGGAAACCGGGCCACAATCTGCCATGCCAACTGTAACCTGCGACGAGGTTCTGCGTAACATACAGGCTCCTCGCTTTACGGTTCTTGATGCGCGTGCCGAAAATCGCTTTAAAGGAGAGGTTGAGCCGATGGATCCGGTTGCCGGCCATATTCCGGGCGCGCTGAATCGACCCAATACGTTGAATATTGACGCAAGTGGGCGTTTTCTTGCGCCTCAGACGCTACGCGAGAGTTTTGAAAAGGTTTTGGGTAGTACAAGCCCTGAACAGGTAGTTCACCAATGCGGTTCAGGTATAACTGCTTGTCATAACCTACTGGCAATGGAAGTTGCAGGGCTAAGTGGTTCGGCTTTGTATCCGGGCTCGTGGAGCGAGTGGTGCAGCGACAGCACTCGCCCCGTGGCCACAGGTAATTAATTTTAAACCGGGTATTAGTCTTTCATCAGGCGGCGGTACCAGTCATGAAAATGCAGCATGCCGTCTTCCATGGGTGACTGATAAGGCCCGGTTTCATTAACGCCACGTTCCATCAGGGCCCGGCGCCCAGCATCCATGCGTTCAGCAATTTCATCATCTTCAACCGCCGTTTCCATGTAGGCAGCTTGTTGTGCTTTGACGAATTCACGTTCGAATGCTGCGATTTCTTCTGGATAATAGAACTCGACGATATTCACGGTTTCTTGCGGACTAACCGGGTGCAGTGTTGAAAGCACCAGGACGTGCGGGTAGAGCTCGATCATGTGGGTGGGGAAGTACGTTACCCACACCGCGCCAAAGTCGGGCGTTTCACCTTCGCGGAAGCTGAGGAGGTTATCGTGCCAGCGTTTATAAGTATCTGACCCAGGTTGCGCCAAAGCGTTGTGAACCCCCACGCGTTGCAAGCTGTACCAGTCGCCAAACTCCCAGGTCAGGTCGTCACATGTAACAAAACGGCCCAGGCCGGGGTGGAAAGGCCCGACATGATAGTCTTCCAGATAAACCTCGATAAAGGTTTTCCAGTTGTAGTTGCAGCGATGCACTTCAACGTGGTCAAGTACATAATCCGAAAAATCGAATTCGGGGCGAGAGAACAGCGCCGCCATGTCGGTGGCAGGGTTGCGTGGCCCCTCGAATAATAACCCGTGGCAGTTTTGCAGCTCGAAGGTTTGCAGGTTCATGCAGGGGGTTCTTGGAAACTGCGGTGCGCCCAGTAACTGCCCGTTCTGGCTATATGTCCAGCGATGGATAGGGCAGACAATGTTGCCGCCGGTTTCTTTTAAGTTGCCTTGCTTTGCTTGTTGCCCTTGTGGGTGTTGGGTGTCGAACCCCAACATCACGGCCTGTCGGTGACGGCAGATATTTGACATTAGCTCGACGCCAGCGGCAGAACGAACAAGCACCCGACCATTTTTTTCATGGGCGAGTGCATACCAGTCTCCTTTCTCGGGGACTAGCTTTTCGTGACCGACATAAATAGCGGAGTTGCCAAAAATGCGGCTTTTTTCAAGTTCAAACGTTTTTTCGTCGAAGTAGCTTTCGACGGCTAATTGAGATTGTGCCAGCGCGAATTGCGCTTCACGACCTATATCGGTCATGATTCCCCCCGCTTGGTTAATACCAGTTCAAGAAAAAACCCGTGGCGGCGTTGGCCGTAACGGGCACTGGTGCGAAGAAAAAAAAATCGGACTGGCCGATGCGTTCAGTACAATGTAAGTACTCCATTGTACCCTAATTTTTATCTTATAAAACAAGACCTCAGGCCGGGTTGCGCACAGTTTTAATTGGATTTCGTACAATCGGCGTTGGCAAAAAGTATTGGAATAGATAAATGGCTGAAAAGCAAAAGACTTCTTCCGCTTCGGAACCCAAGGGCGCGGCGTCTTTACCCGACGATTTTGAAACGGCGCTAACCCAACTGGAAACACTGGTAGCACAAATGGAAGACGGGGATCTGCCGTTGGAGCAATCTTTGGCTGCCTACGAACGCGGCGTAGCGTTGGCTAAACGCTGCCAAAGCTTATTGGATGACGCCGAGCAACAGGTGAAAGTTTTGCAGGGTAATTTGTTAAAGCCATTGGATGCGGACACGGCTTCGGACGAAAATCAGTCATGACAAGCGCAACCGTACCTTTCGAGCAGTGGTTAGCCGGTGTGGTCGCGCGTATCGAAAATGTGCTGGACGAAGCGATGCCCGATGTTACCGATGAGCCAGGTCATTTGCACGAGGCGATGCGGTATGCGGTACTGGGGGGTGGTAAACGGGTTCGCGCTGCTTTGG
>NZLH01000323.1 GCA_002694155.1 Pusillimonas sp.
AGTTCCGTAACAAAGGGCGTATTACTCATGCAATTGAAAGCGGAGATTTTGCCAGCAAAACAGGTTTGCCCGACCTGAACCCGGAAACTGATCGTGCCATGATTTGCGGCAGCCCCGCCATGCTTGAAGATTTAAGCAATATGCTGGATGCGCGTGGTTTTGAAATTTCTCCGGGCGTAGGCGAGCCGGGCGATTACGTTATTGAACGTGCCTTTGTCGAAAAATAAGGGTTTTCATGGCCATGGCGGGCTGTTAATTTTGTCTATAGAAAGATAAACTCTGATAGTAATTGCTTTTACCCAATTCAATCAGAGATGCATCATGACAAAACAGGTAATTCATACTAACGACGCACCCGCCGCAGTAGGCCCTTATTCTCAGGCCATCGTCGCCGGTACCGGCAAAACGGTTTATTTGTCGGGCCAAATTGGCCTTGAGCCGGGTACCGGTGAACTGGTTTCCGAGAACTTTGAAGGGCAAGTGCGTCAATCGTTCTCCAATTTAAAGGCGGTCATCGAGGCGGCCGGCGGTTCGCTTGAAAACATTGTGCGGCTCAACTTGTATTTAACTGATATCTCCAAGTTTGCCAGTGCCAATGCCATTATGGCCGATATTATTCCCGAACCCTTTCCGGCACGCAGTACAATTGGTGTGGCCAGCCTGCCCAAAGGGGCGCAATTCGAAGTTGACGCCGTTATCGTCGTTTAATCATTGCTTGCGCTCCTTGTGCCTGAACCCGAGCCTAAAGCGGTGGCCCAAAGTAGCTCATCGGCAATAGAACGTCGCCTTCAGCGACTTGGCCTGCACAGCAACCAAGACTGCGTTATTCATTTACCTATTCGTTATGAAGATGAAACGCAGTTACACACGGTTGCTTCAGCGCGTGTGGGTCAAACTGTGCAGCTTGAAGGGCAAATTGCGTACAGTGAAGTTCAATTGCGCCCGCGGCGTCAGTTGGTTGCCATGTTGCGCGACGAAACCGGCAGTATTTCCCTGCGTTGGCTGCATTTTTACCCCAGCCAGCAAAAGCAGGTTGCCAAAGGCAAGCTGGTGCGTGTGCGCGGTGAAATTCGCTCGGGTTTTAATGGGCTGGAAATTGTCCATCCACGCGTAAGCAAGGCGGGCGGGGCTTTGGCCGCTACGCTGACCCCGGTATACCCTACCACCGAAGGCTTAACCCAAGCAAAGTTGCGTAAGATTATTGGCCAGGCGTTGGAAAATGCCGATTTTTCTGACACTTTGCCCGAGGCTGTTCGTCAACGCTTCCAGCTAATAGGTTTTGCACAAGCCGTTCGCACCTTGCACCATCCTCCGGCCAACATCACACTGGCCAGCCTTGAGGAAAGAACGCACCCGGCATGGCAACGCATTAAGTTCGACGAACTACTGGCGCAACAACTGTCCCTGGCGCTGGCACGTGCTTTGCGCCTGCAGCAAAAGGCTTTGCCTTTGGTAGCCGACCACACGAATCTATTCAAAACCTTGCGTGGCCAACTGCCGTTTCAACTTACCGGCGCACAAGAGCGCGTTATTGCTGAAATTACGCACGATTTGGCGCGACCTTATCCTATGCATCGCTTGTTGCAGGGCGATGTGGGAAGCGGAAAAACGATTGTGGCCGCCTTTGCAGCATTGAAGGCCATTGCAAGCAAGACGCAGGTGGCTGTTATGGCGCCCACGGAACTCTTGGCAGAGCAGCATTTCCATAAGCTAAGCGCCTGGATGAGCCCTTTGGGTATCAAGGTCCAGTGGTTAAGTGGCAGCCAGAAAAGCAAAGGTAAGCAGGAAATTCTGAATGCTATTGCCTGTGGCGATATACAACTTGTGGTAGGTACGCAGGCGTTGATACAAACCTCTGTCGAGTTTCATCGCTTGGGTTTGGTTATTCTGGATGAGCAGCACCGTTTTGGGGTAGGGCAGAGGCTGGCCCTGGGCCAAAAGGGCGAGCAACAAACGGATACCACGCCGCTGCTTCCGCATCAGTTGAACATGAGCGCCACGCCCATTCCACGCACATTAGCCATGACTCTGTTTGCCGATCTTGACGTCTCGGTACTCGACGCATTACCCCCCGGACGCCAGGCAGTCGTTACCAAGCTACTTGCCGATAATCGTCGTGATGAGCTCATCGCGCATATCTATGCGGAAATAAAGAAAGGGCGTCAGGTTTACTGGGTGTGCCCCTTGGTCGAGGAAAGTGAGGCATTACAACTGCAAACAGCGGTAGATACCCATGCCTACTTGCAAAGCGTTTTGCCCGACTTAAGCATTGGCATGGTTCATGGCCGGCTTAAATCGGCCGAGAAAACGGCTGTCATGGACGCATTTCGCAGTGGTGAAATTTCGTTGTTGGTGGCAACGACCGTTATCGAGGTTGGGGTTGATGTGCCTAATGCCACACTAATGGTCATCGAGCATGCCGAGCGTTTTGGTTTGGCTCAACTGCACCAGCTAAGAGGCCGGGTTGGACGCGGTGCAGCACAATCGGTTTGTGTTTTGCTGTATCAACCCCCTTTGTCTGCCGTTGCGCGCCAACGGCTGCGCGCCATGTATGAAACAAGTGACGGTTTTGAAATCGCGCGACGCGACCTGGCTATCCGGGGCCCAGGCGAATTTTTGGGCCTTAGGCAGTCGGGTGTTCCACTATTGCGTTTTGCCGATATTGAAACTGACTCCAGGCTTGTTCAACAGGCGCAAGCACTGGCAGCAGAATTATTGGCCAATGCACGCGATGTTGCCCAAGCCCATCTTGATCGGTGGATGCAGGGCAAACATGTTTATTTACGCAGTTAATAACGGGGGGTTGGGCATAACCATGACACTTACCGAGCTGAAATATATAGTGGCTGTCGCGCGCGAGCGTCATTTTGGTCGCGCTGCCGACGCATGCTTTGTTAGCCAACCTACACTGTCAGTCGCCATTCGCAAACTGGAAGAAGAATTGGGCGTGACACTGTTTGAAAGAGGCGGCAATGAAATTGCGGTTACGCCCATTGGCTTGCGCGTTGTTGCCCAAGCCCAGAAGGTGTTGGAAGAGGCAAGCAACCTAAAAGAAATTGCACGGGAGGGGCATGACCCATTGGCCGGCCCATTGCGCGTTGGCGTCATTTACACAATTGGGCCCTACTTGCTGCCGCGATTGGTACCCGCCCAAATAGAGATAACGCCACAAATGCCCCTGATTCTTCAGGAAAACTTCACCACACGCCTTATAGAGTTATTGCGCCAAGGAGAGATAGATTGCGCCATTATGGCGTTGCCCTTACCGGATGCAGGGCTTGAGGTTTACCCTCTTTACGATGAGCCCTTTGTTGTGGCCGTGCCAAAACGACACCCATGGGCGAAGCGTAAAGAGATCAGCGCTTCCGAACTAAAAGATGAAACCATGTTGTTGCTGGGTGTGGGTCATTGTTTCCGAGACCAGGTACTAGAGGTATGCCCCGAGCTCTCGCGTTTTTCGGCCTCCAGCGAGGGAATTCAACGCACGTTCGAGGGCTCATCATTGGAAACTATCCGCCACATGGTGGCGGCTGGAATTGGTATTACTGTTTTGCCTGCCAGCTCTATTCCCGTGGCACCCAACGATTTGTTGGCTTATATACCGTTTAAAAAGCCAATTCCCAGTCGCCGTGTGGTTTTGGCCTGGCGTAAAAGCTTCCCCAGGCCCTCGGCAATTCAGGCACTTATACAGGCAATAGAGCAATGTGACTTACCCGGCGTGACCCCAACGTCACAGCGTCAGCCCGTGTTATCGTGACCATCACTGGTTGGCATTATCAATTTCATTAAAAAAATTAACACTATGAGTACTCATCAAGAACTGAAAATAGCATTTATTGGCGGTGGAAATATGGCGTCGGCTTTAGGTGCCGGCTTAATTGGAAAACGTTGTGGCGCTCACGACGTACATGTAGTGGATATTGATGAAAATGCGCTTAAACGTTGGGCTGAGCAGGGCGTAAGTACCGCAACGCAGCCAAACGAAACGTTAGGACAGCACCGGGTATGGTTGTTTGCGGTGAAGCCGCAAGTGATGAAGGAAACGGTTGCTGCATGCAAGCCTTTTCTGCGCGATGACACGCTGGCCATCAGTATCGCTGCCGGTATCGACTCGGACACTTTTGCAAATTGGCTTGGCCAACCCGGCCAGCCCTGGACGCGTCTGGTGCGGTGTATGCCCAATACACCGTCGTTAGTTGGCGCCGGCATTTCGGGTTTATGCGCAGCGAAAGGGGTGTCTGAAGACGACCGCGCACTGGCGCAGCAATTATTGCGAGCGGTAGGGGAAGTGGTATGGGTTGAGAACGACCAGCAGCTTGATGCCCTTACAGCTCTTTCGGGAAGCGGACCTGCCTATGTATTTCTGTTCCTGGAAGCACTAATGGAAGGGGGGCAAAAGCTGGGGCTTTCGCAAGCACAAGCCCGACAATTGGCTTTGGCAACCCTCAGTGGCGCTACACAACTGGCCAGTCTGTCGCCCGAACCACCTTCGGTACTGCGCGAACGCGTTACTTCAAAAGGTGGCACAACGGCCGAAGCGCTGCGCGTATTCAAAGAGCGTGATTTTGTGGGTATTGTTCAGGAAGCAATGAAGGCGTCGTATAATAGGGCGTCCGAGCTGTCTGTAGAACTTTCCAAATGAAATCAAATTCTTACCACGTGCCCATGACGGCACGTGAAATTTTGCTGGCTGTGGCCGCCATGGCGCTGGTGGTGGTCGGGTCGAACGTACTGGTACAGTACCCCATTAATAAATGGCTTACCTGGGGGGCTATTTCTTACCCTGTTGCCTTCTTGGTAGCCGACCTTATCAACCGTCGTTATGGCGCCAGGTCGGCTCGCCAGGTTGCGGTGGCTGGTTTTGTTGTGGCTATTGTGTTTTCGGTATGGGTTGCCACACCCCGTATTGCGCTGGCCTCGGGGGTGGCATTTTTATTCGCCCAGTTACTCGATATCTACGTGTTCGACCGCTTGCGCGAGCAGCAATGGTGGCGTGCACCGTTTATTGGCGGGGTAGCCGGCGCGACGCTTGATACATTCCTGTTCTTCAGCATTGCCTTTGCGGGTACCGGCATTAACTGGCCTGCCTTGCTGGTGGGCGATTTGGCCGTTAAGCTGGCTGTAAACCTTGCCTTGCTGGCACCTTTTCGCGCACTTATGTGGAATATTGCTCGGCCCGCCAAGTCGGTTTAACCCGATTACTCTAGGCCCTGGCGTTTCAGTGCATTTTGAACACCGGGGTCGGCCGCCATACGGTTATAAAACGCATCCAGGTTTTTCAGGTTCGACATATCGATACCTTTGGCGCGTGTCCATCGGTTTACCGTGTAAAGATAAGGGTCGGCCAGCGAACGTTTACCTGCCAAGTACTCACGATCGGCCAGGCGCTGGTTGGCCACACCAAACAAAAACTTTACGCGCTCGGCTGCTTTGCTTGCCAGCTCTTCTTGCCCTTGTGGGGTACTTTGAAAATTTTGTGGCACAAAAACCAGCGAAAACGTGCGATGAAGATCGGAGTTGCAGAACGATAGCCAGCGTCGTACTTCCGCGCGCTCTTTGGCAGTGGTACCGTGCAAACCGGCTTCCGGGTGTAGCTCTGCCAGGTACTCTATAATTGCAACACTTTGCGACAGCACAAAATCGTTATCAACCAACACCGGAACTGAACCAACCGGGTTCAAAGCCAGAAAATCAGGGGTTTTAGTTTGTTCCCTGGTTACTTCTTCCAGTTCGTAATCTACATTCATCCACTCAAGCACAATTTGCGATGCCAGTGGGCAAGCGCCTTTCAAATAATATAGCTTCATGTTGATCCTTGAAATCGGGTAATTCAAATCGAACTGATATTCTATCGATCACGCAAGTGAAAGCAAACAACTTAAGCTTGCGTTTTATTTGCTTTGAAAAAGATACAGTTGCGCTACCATGTTGTTTTTGGACCGCGCTGAAACCATGTTCAAGCCAGATTTTTCATTAAATAACCGCCTTGCATTAGTAACAGGCTCAACCCGTGGCCTGGGTTATGCCATCGCGTCGGCGTACGCGGCCAGCGGGGCGACTGTGATTGTTAATGGGCGGGATCCTGAACGAACCGAAGCCATTGCGCAAAGTTTGAATGAGCAGGGCGCCACGGCTTATGCCTGGACGCAAGACATTGCAAATTTCGACGCGTTACCAAAGGCCTATGCCAATTTATGCGACCGTTTGGGTGCGCCTGATATTCTTGTAAATAATGTGGGTATTCGCATTCGAAAATCGTTGTCGGCTGCCTCGGTTCACGATATTAACCAGCTTATTCATGTCAATTTGTCGGCGGCAGTTTTTTTGTCAAAACTGGCAGCTGGTGTAATGCTGGAACACAACCCCCAGCCCAACGGCCGTATTATCTCGCTCACATCTATTGCCGGGCACCTGGCGCGATCGGGTGACGCTATTTACCCAATTGCGAAGTTAGGTCTTAAAGGGCTGGTAAATAGCCTGGCGGTCGAATACGGGCCTTATGGCATCACCAGCAATGGCATTGCGCCGGGCACTTTCGCCACCGAAGCCAACGCCGAGCTGGTCTCCGACCCGGTGAAAGGCCCCGTGGTTATTGGCCGTAATCCGTTGGGTCGCTGGGGGCAACCCGAAGAAATTACCGGCGCAGCGGTTTTTCTTGCTTCTTCCAGTGCCGCTTACGTTAATGGCCACGTGTTGGTTGTTGACGGCGGTTTCTCTGTTACGTTTTAAGTGGTTATTTATGTCTGCAAAACTTCGTCTGGCTATTAACGGCTATGGCCGTATTGGTCGATGCTTTTTACGTGCTTTGTACGAGTCGCCAGCCCGCAAGCACTTTGAAATTGTGGCAATTAACGAACCGGCAGATCTCGACTCGATGACTTACCTTACCCGGTTCGACTCAACCCACGGAGTGTTTCCTGGCCAGGTCGACCAAGGTGATCAAACCCTGATTATTAACGGCCATGAAATTAAGGTAACCCATGCAGACACGCCGGAAGGCGTTAACTGGAGAAGTTACGATCTTGACGTTTTGATTGAATGTTCAGGGCGTTATAGCCAGCGCAACCAGCTTATGCGTTTTATTGCGGCAGGGTGCCCACGCCTGTTATTGTCGCACCCGGCCGATGGGGCAGCCGAGGTAGACCGAACAGTGGTGTTTGGTATTAACGAGCATGCGTTAATGGCCAATGACATATTGGTTTCAAATGCGTCGTGTACAACTAACGCAATCGTGCCGGTACTGGCCGCTTTGAATCAGGCATTTGAGCTGGATAGCGCTTTTCTTACAACGCTACATTCTGTAATGAATGACCAGCCACTAATCGATGGTTATCACAGGTCGGATTTACGCCGGACCCGTTCTGCAATGCAGTCGATCGTGCCGGTTTCTACCGGCCTGGCAAAAGGTGTTGAACGCCTTCTGCCCGAGCTGGCCGGCAAGGTTGTGGCTAAGGCTATCCGCGTACCTACGTTAAACGTTTCGGCAATCGACCTAATGGTGACCACCGGGCGGCCGGTATCTGTTGAAACTGTGAACGAACAAATGCAAATATTGGCAGACAATGCAGCGCATCTGGTGGCTTGTTCCAGCCATCCGCATGCATCAATTGACTTTAATCACAATCCGCACTCTGCCATTATCGATGCTAGCCAGACACGCGTTAACGGCCAAAATTTTGTGAATTTATTAGTTTGGTTTGACAACGAATGGGGCTTTGCTAACCGGCTACTCGACACGCTGGGACATTGGGCAACACAGCTAAGTACCCATCGTCTGGCTCGGCATAAACAACCCGCTTAATTACCCGCAAGCATCGCTTGGGCTGGCGCGGGCCGCAACAACGGAGGCTGAAATGAGTACGATGCGCACAGAACGCGATTCAATGGGGCCAATTGAAGTACCGGCCAACCGATATTGGGGTGCGCAAACACAGCGCTCCATTCATCACTTTCCCATCGGAACTGACCGTTTCGTATGGCCACCCTCTATTATTCGGGCGTTGGGGTTACTGAAGAAATCTGCCGCCAAGGCGAATGCTGCGTTGGGCGAGCTTGACCCAAAACTGGCCGATTTAATCATTCAAGCCAGCGATGAGGTTATTCAAGGGCAGCTAAACGACCATTTTCCTTTAGTCGTGTTTCAAACCGGTTCGGGAACGCAATCGAATATGAACGCCAACGAGGTAATCGCGAACCGGGCCATCGAACTGGCCGGGGGGGAACTAGGGTCTAAACAACCGGTACATCCTAACGATCACGTCAATCGCGGGCAATCTTCAAATGACACGTTTCCCACTGCAATGCATATCGCGGTGGCGCAAAGCATACATAATCAATTGCTTGGGTCGGTTGCAAATCTGCGCGACACTTTGAACGCCAAGGCGCAAGCATACGAACACATTGTTAAAACCGGGCGCACCCATTTGCAAGACGCCACGCCCGTTACGTTAGGGCAAGAAGTTAGCGCCTGGGTGGCTCAAATTGATTTTGGCCTGGCCGCTGTCAAACAAGCGTTGCCGGGTATTTACGAGCTCGCTATTGGCGGTACCGCTGTCGGGACAGGCTTGAATTCACATTCTGAATTTGGCGAAAAAGCGGCTACTTATTTGGCAGAGGAAACCGGGCTGCCCTTTGTTTCGGCGCACAACAAGTTTTTTGCATTGTCGGCGCACGATGCCTTGGTTCAAATGTCGGCAGCATTGCGCATGTTGGCGGGGGGGCTGATGAAAATGGCGAATGACATTCGCTGGTTGGCTAGCGGCCCGCGTTGCGGTATTGGCGAGTTAATCATTCCTGAAAATGAACCCGGCTCTTCCATTATGCCTGGCAAGGTGAACCCAACCCAATGCGAAGCATTAACAATGGTTTGCGTACAGGTTTTCGGTAACGATGCAGCTACCGCTTTTGCCGGAACACAGGGCAATTTCCAGTTGAATGTTTACAAGCCTGTTATGGTGCATAACGTACTTGAAAGTATTCAATTGCTGGCTGATGCCTGCCGCGCGTTTAACCAGTTCTGCGCACAGGGCCTCGAGCCCAACACCCCAATAATTGAGAAAAACTTGCAACAGAACCTAATGCTGGTCACGGCGTTGAACCGCCATATTGGATACGACCGTGCGGCTGAAATAGCAAAGAAAGCCCACAAAGAGGGGCTGTCGCTGCGCCAAGCTGCGATTGATTCGGGTTACGTAAGCAGTGAACAATATGATGCATGGGTGGTCCCAATGGATATGACGCGACCAGGAGCATAAAAACATGTTGAATGAGCACACTTTAAAATTCCGTGCGCAGCGCGGTTTGTCTTCACCGGGTTTGTTGGGGCGATATTTTTTTGCCGGCGTGATGACCCTTTTTATAGCGCAGGCCGCCGTGGTAACGCACGCCCATGCAGCCGATGTCACTGTTGATGTTATTGCTGAAGGGCTCGAGCATCCATGGGGTGTGGCGTTTTTGTCCGACGGGCAGGGCATGTTAGTAACCGAGCGGGCAGGCAACTTGCGACACGTTGCCCCAGATGGCGAGGTATCGGGCCCCATAAAGGGCGTGCCGCAAGTTTGGGCTAAAGGGCAGGGGGGCTTGTTAGACATTGCACTTGCCCCTGATTTTGCCAGCTCTCGTCATATTTATCTGTCGTACTCAGAGGGAGGCAGTGCCCGAGCAGGGACGGCAGTAGGGTATGGCCAGCTTAGCAACGATTTGCGGCAGTTGGAAAATTTCAAAGTAATTTTTCGACAAGAACCAAAAATGTCGACCGGGCAGCACTTTGGCTCTCGACTGGTATTCGATAACGACGGTTACTTGTACATTACCTTAGGCGATAATGGTCAACGTCCGCTTCCCCAAGATTTGGACAAGTTACAAGGAAAAGTGGTTCGCATTCGCCCCAACGGCGACATTCCGAACGATAACCCTTTCGTACGCAATGCCATGGCCCGCGACGAAATATGGTCGTATGGGCATCGCAACCCCCAAGGGGCTGCCTTGCACCCAGATACTGGCCGCTTGTGGGTTAACGAACATGGCCCGCGCGGCGGCGATGAAATTAATATTCCGAAAGCGGGCGCAAATTACGGTTGGCCAATTGCCACCCACGGTATCAATTATTCGGGTAGCCCCATTCCAGAGGCAAAGGGAGAGCAGGTAGAAGGAACCGAGCCACCCAATTTAGTGTGGGAGGTGTCGCCTGCGGTTAGCGGTATGGCGTTTTACGCCGGTAATCGTTTCGCGCAATGGCAGGGCTCAATTTTTGTCGGGGCCTTACGTGATCGCAGCCTTATTCGCCTAGTTCAAAATAATAAGGGTGAAATTCAGGAAGAGGAACGGCTGCTGAAAGACTTGGGTGAGCGTATTCGCGATGTGCGAAGTGGGCCAGACGGATATGTTTACGTGTTAACCGACGCTGATAACGGCCGTTTGCTGCGTGTTGGGCTTGAAACGCAGTAGTTTTTGGACTTTTAAAGAAAAACCCCAAGGGTTGCATTTTGATTCAACCCTTGGGGTAATAAGAAATAAGCAAGAAACAAGCGATGCTTTTTTCTTAACCACAGGCAAGGCTACCGTTAAGACAGAGTAGCCAGTACGCGGTTAGTTCAACAGTTTCCAGTCGCCGTCTTTAACTTCGACCAGCATACGGGCACGTTCGTCGTGACCAAAGTGATCGGTTGGCGTCATATTGAAAATGCCATGCAAACCAACAACTTCTTTAGACTTCTCAAGCGCGTCGCGCAACGCAGCACGGAACGCTTGTGTGCCGGGTTCTGCTTTTTTCAACGCTTCGGGTACGGCGGCTTCAAGTAGTAAATAAGCGTCGTAAATTTGGGCGCCAAAAGAAGAGAATGAACCTTCGCCGTACATTTTTTCGTAGGCTTGGGTGTATTCAATACCTGGCTGTTTGGATGGGTGGGAATCGGGTAGCTGGTTAGCAACCACAACCGGGCCAACCGGCAAAATAGTACCCTCGACTGCCTTGCCACCTACACGAATGTACTCTTTGGTAGCGGTGCCATGTGTTTGATAAATTTGGCCTTTAAAGCCGCGGTCTTGCAAGGTAACCTGGGGTAGAACTGAAGGGGTACCCGATGCAACTACCAGCACCGCGTCGGGTTTGGCCGCAACCAGTTTTACGGCCTGACCGGTTACGCTGGTGTCATTGCGGTTAAAGCGCTCGACATCTTCCATAACAATGCCGGCCTCTTCAACCAGCGGGCGCATTTCTTTAAGCCAGATTTCGCCATAGGCGTCGGCATAACCAATGAAACCCAAACGTTTCACGCCGTTTGCTTTCATGTGTTCTACCAGAGCGCCGGCCATTAATTTAACGTGTTGCGGAGACCGGAAAACCCATTTTTCTTTGTCGGCGGGCAGGTCGAGCGGCGCAACGGCAATTTGCGGCACTTCATACTCGTTGGCAATTTCTGCCATGGCAACACTGGTGGGTGTGGCAGAAGATCCAAACAGAATGTCGACCTTGTCTTCTGTTACAAGTTTGCGTGCATTACGACCAGCCTGGGTCGCGTCGGTTGCGTCGTCTAGCACGATGTAATTTACGTTGTGACCGGCAATTTCTGTTGGGAAGAGCGGCACGGTGTTACGTTCGGGTACGCCCAGTGCGGCAGCGGGCCCTGTACTAGACAGAGAAATGCCTACGTTAATGTCTTTAGCCTGTACCGAGGCCGCCATTGCGCTGGCCACCAGGCCGGCTGCGGCAACGCCCGCCAGTTTCATAGAGAGTTTCATGTTTCCTCCGGTTGTAAGAAATTTTATTTGTTAAGACGTTTTCAAAACCCTGCCAACTTTACGTAAACGTTCTGAATATGACAATAGGGATGGACCCCACAACTCTTGATTTGCGTCAAGGCTGCCACCATATAGCAGGTATAGCATGAACATGCCGACTTAAAACTTAACTTTATAGAGAGGTGAGTTATGGCAAACTTAACACGTTTCGATCCGTTTCGTGATTTAAGCACAATGGAACCATGGCGGAATCTGGAAGAGTTTTTTAACGATTTCAGCCTGCGTCCATTGGCAGACAAGGTGCAGGCAGAGCCTCGCATTAGAATGGATGTTACCGAGGCACAAGACCATTACGCCGTGAAGGCCGAAATGCCAGGCTTGCGCAAGGAAGATATCACGGTCTCCATCGATGGTAACCAGGTTTCAATTAGTGCTGAAACCAAACGAGAGAAGGAAGATAAAAAAGACGAAAAGGTCGTTCGCCGCGAACGCTTTTATGGCCGGCAAATGCGCAGTTTTTCGCTGGCGCACGATATCGACGAATCGGCTTCGTCGGCGCATTACGAAGATGGCGTCTTGAACTTGAAGCTGGTGAAAAAAGCGGGAACCAACGGTAGCCGAACGCTGGCTGTTCAGTAAACCTGTAACGTTGTAATTTCTTAATCGAAGGGGCCTTTTATTAAGGGCCCCTAATTTTTTCTGAATTGTGGTCGTTAACTAAGAAATTGCGCGCTTCCAATTTGTTGCAATTTGTTATAAACCGGGGTAGTCTAGCGCTTTTTTGGCGCAAGCGCCTGTATTTTGGCAGAAGGTTATGGTTTCTATTCTTCAAGGTGCGGTTAAGCATTTCCCTGCCACTGCCCAAGGCAAGGCAAAGCAAATGCCTTCGGCGCATAGCCTTCAATTGTTATATAACGCGGTACAAAAGCTGTCGGGAACCCGCCGGCTCGACTTGGGTTTAGCTCAGGTGCTGGAACTATTATGCACCGAGTCACATTGGCAAGCAGCCATTGCCTGGGTTACGCGACCAGAACAAACGCCACAATTTCAATGCGCCTGGCACGCTTCAAACCAGAACACCCAAGAACTCGAAGCCTGCTTTCGCACCGGCGCGTTCAACCATCAAGACACGATTCCATTTTTGGTGATGCGGCACCGGGGCTCTGTTTTCGCGCCGGTCATTCCACCCAGCAATTCGAATGAGGCCAACAACGTAGTACGTAGATTGGGCCTGCAAAGTGCCCTGGGTATCCCATTGGCGGGCCATGACCACATATTAGGGGTAATTGAGCTTTTAAGTACAAATCAAAGCGAGCCTGAAGCCGGTACCATAGCCGTGTTGCAAACGCTGGGCAGCGATATCGGTCAGTTTCTTGAGGCGCGCCAACTGGAAAGCCAGTTACATGAAAAAAATGCAAAACTGTTGCAAACACAGCGCATTGCCCGGCTGGCTTCCTGGGAACTGGATTTGCTGAATTTAAAACTGTACGGTAGCCGCGATACGGCACGCGTAATGGGTTTGCCGGTTAATGCATTGCCCGGCACCCTGCATGAACTTTTGGCACTTATTCCCGAAGAGGACCACGCCATTTTCAACAGCTTGCTAGCCGGCGCTCAACAACAGGTACACCCTTTTGTTACGGTAGAACATCGTTTAAATTCGCCCGACGGAGTCCGTTACCTGATGGTTCGGGCCGAAGGGCAATTCGACCATACCGGCAGGCCGGTGCGCATTACCGGCACCATGCAGGATATTACCGAACAAAAGCTGACCGATATCCAGGCGGCCCGATCCGAACAGCGTTGGGAAGCGGCGTTTCGTAACAGCCCGGTTCCGTCAATTATCACCGAAGTTGATAGTGGGCTTTGCCTGGATGCCAACGATGAAATGTGTCGGCTGCTTAAGCTGGATCTAGACGAAATAGTAGGAAAAACCACGACCGAACTGTTGATTTGGCCGGCCAATATGTCGCGTTCGGCCTTTGTAGACGAGGTAAAGAAACGGGGGTCGGTGCGTCAGAAAGAATTTCGTGCCCGGGTTGACGGCGCAGAACACTATCTTATTATTAATATGGAGCGCATTGAGTTCAACAACCATGATGCGTTGTTTGGTCAATGGGTTGACATTACCCCGGTAAAAAAGCTGGAAGAAAGCTTACGTTTAACGGCCGCCGCCGTTGAGCATGCTGCCGACGCACTGGTGCTGCTAAATCGTAAAGGTCATATTGTGGCAGTTAACCCGGCGTTCACTGCAATTACGGGATACTCTTCAGCAAAGGCCCTGGATCAATGGTTTCTTGGGTTGCTGCACAAACCTACCGGGCGTCACGAAAAGGGCTTTTTTAAAAAAGCCATCAATGCGCTTGAACACCATAATCAATGGAAGGGCGAAGTCTGGACTCAGCGGGCTAATGGCGAAATATTCCCTTCAATATTAACGCTTGGGGCGATTCGAGCACCGGAAACGAATGAAATTACACATTATGTGGGTGTTTTTTCAGATATTTCGCGCCAGAAAGAATACGAAGAACGATTGCGGCAACTGGCCTTGCACGATGAACTTACCGGGCTGGCTAACCGCACGCTGCTTATCGAACGCGGTAACCGTGCACTGTTGCAAGCTGAACGGCACGATGGCATGGTTGCAGTGTTATTTGTAGACCTGAACCGTTTTAAATCGGTAAACGACCGATTTGGGCATGCGGTAGGCGACACGCTATTGCAACAGGTTGCAGAACGGCTGGTGTTGTGTGTTCGGGCGTCCGACACAGTTGCACGGGTGGGTGGCGATGAATTCGTTATTCTCTTAACCGATCTTTCTCACGACGATGACGCTTACCAGGTGGCCGATAAAGTACATATGGGAATGGTTGAACCTTTCCAGGTTGAAGGGGTAAGCATCGACATAGGCGCCAGTGTCGGGGTGGCACGTTACCCGCACGATGGCGTCGACATGACAATGCTGCTTAAATTTGCCGACGAGGGCTTGTATCAGGCCAAACGTTCGGCAGGGAAGGGCCGTTAAAACGGCGGAAAAAGGACACTTAAAGTTTGCGTTACACCAGCCGTTAACCAGTCGTTAACCTGTAAGGTGTCGCTTGCTTATGTCTAATCGTAAAACCCAAACCGGCATCAACCTAACCGACGTACTGGGCCAGGCCGACCATCCTTTGGCTGTTCATCTATTGCAAACGGAAAAAATGGCCGGCATTGGGCAGCTGGCTGCGGGTGTAGCACATGAAATTAATAACCCGGTAGGGTATGTGTTTTCGAACCTGAAAACATTGGCTGGCTATATGCAGGATATGCTGAAAATTATCGACGCCACCGATCACTTAACGTCAATAAGCGAACTGCAGCAGTTAAAAAAAACGCTCGATTACGATTACATCCGTCAAGATGTTCCGGCATTGCTACGCGAATCGGAAGAGGGGATGGACCGAATCAAGCACATTATTTCGGCGTTAAAGTACTTTTCCCATACCGATGACGACAACCTGCGTTTGGCCGATCTACATCAAAGTATAGAATCTACGCTTACTGTAGCGGGGAACGAGATAAAGTACCGCGCCCAAGTTGTGAAACAATTCGGTGTTCTGCCGCCTGTTCAGTTCAATGTGTCGCAAATCAATCAAGTTATTATGAATTTGCTTATAAACGCGGCACAATCCATTGAAAATTCAGGCATGATTACAGTACGCACCGATCAAGAGGGTGCCTGGGTCTGGTTCGAAGTAGAAGACACCGGCTGCGGAATGTCTGAACAAGTAAAACAACGTATTTTTGAACCTTTTTATACAACTAAGCCAGTTGGACAGGGTACCGGCATGGGGCTCGCACTTTCATACGGCATTATTCAAAAGCACAATGGCAAAATTGACGTCTCCAGCAAGGTTGGCCACGGCACACGTATTCGGGTGTGGCTGCCTGTTCATCAACCTAACGTTTAAGCGCGAGCGCATACATGTTTGACGCCTCACAGTCGGCTACCGTTTTAATTGTCGATGATGAACCCAATGTTATCAACAGCCTTAAACGGGCGTTGCGAGAACAGCCATTTAAGTTGTTGGGTGCAACCAGTGGTAAAAGTGCGCTGCTATTATTGGAAGAAGAGGGCGCTGACCTGGTTATTTGCGATGTGCGTATGCCCGAAATGGACGGCCCAACCCTTTTGCGTGAAATTGAATCCCGTTGGCCAGATTGCATGCGTATTCTGCTTACAGGTTACGAAGATATAGAACAGACGATTCGCGCTATTAACGAAGGGCGCATCTTTCGTTACATTAGCAAACCCTGGGACGACCGTTTGTTATTGCTGGCAATTAAGCAAGCCCTGGCGCACCAGCATATTGAACGAGATCGAAACCGTTTGCAATTGCTAACGCAAGAGCAAAACGTTGCTTTGCAGCAGGCTAACAGCGAACTGGAAAGTCGGGTTCAAGCACGCACCGCCGAGCTGATGCGTGCCGCGGATATGCTTTCGGCTGCCAACGAAAACCTGAAGCAAGCCTACGTTACGGCCACCGAAGTGTTTTCGGCCCTATTGTCGCAACGGCTGCCACGCAGTCGGCAAACCAATAAAGAAGTCATCGAGCTCATGCGAGCTTTTTGCAGGTCGCAAGAATACTCCCAACAGTTTACCGACGACCTTTCCATGGCAGCGGCACTTTATAACCTGGGCAAGCTTACTTGGAACGATGCCTTAATTGCATTGCCTCCCGAATCTATGGAACGGGTTCAACGTGAAAACTACAAGCAATACCCCACAACGGGCGAACGCTTATTAATTGCGCTTGAACCCGCCCACGATGCAGCACTCATTATCCGTCATCATCAAGAGCGCTGGGATGGCGCGGGTTTCCCCGATGGCCTGGTCGGCACTGCCATTCCTCTTGGTGCGCGTATCCTTAAACTGGTAGTCGATTTTGTTGAAATGCAAATGGGCATGGTCTTTGCGCGCAAGGTACCGTTGGAAGAAATGATTGAAAAAATGCCCAAATACGCCGGGCGTTTATACGACCCGGAGCTTTGCGCAGCCTTCATCGAACTGGTGAAACGCCTTGAGGAAGAGAAAGAGGCGCTAAGTGATGACGTTATTACACACAATACCAGTACCTTGCGGCCCAATATGGTAATTGCGCGCAGCTTGCACGCGCAAAACGGTATGTTGCTTCTGAAAGAAGGAACCGTTATTACGGAAAGGCTTATTAACAAGCTGAAAGATTTTGAAGACAATGAAGAAACGCAGTACGTAGTTCATGTATTGCAAGAAGAATTCGACGAAGATGCATGAAAGCATTGATTACCCGTAGACTAATAGGCCTTTCCGGCGCGACCCGGCATATTCCTGTGCTGGCACTTCTGTTTTTTGGTTTGGGTGGGTTAGTTGATGCCGTCGTCAATTTGCTGTTTTTCGGCCGCGCTCCACTGCTGTCCTGGAACGAGATTGCGCTTTATTTGCTTACAGGTTTAACGCTGGGCGCCGCTGCCAAACAAGTTTGGCCAGCTCGCAT
>NZLH01000324.1 GCA_002694155.1 Pusillimonas sp.
CTCGCAGAACCCGATACTCGCCCGTTAACGTGTCCACAACCACTTCTGAGACTGCTGCTCCATAGGCAAAATACAGAAACGGTCTCCCCTGAAACGCTTGTTGGTCGAAGTGAATTTCAGGCGTTTTGAAAAAGCCGGTCGCCGACAAGGAAACGCGATCAAAATACGCAAGTTCAACTAATTCTTGAAACGGTACGAATTGATCGCCAACATAGACCCTCTCGCCAGTGAACCTTACACTCTCTTTATTCCCACCAAGATGGCGCACGGCCACCTCCGCCAGGCGAGCTTTTAACTTATTTACGGCATCAATAGCAGCCATACCATTCAGATCCACTCCGGCAGAGGAAGCAGTAGGTGAAGTATTGGGCACTTTTTCAGTATTGGTCGCATTGATTTGAACCCGCCCTACTGATACGCCAAATTCGTGAGCGACAATTTGCGCGATCTTAACGAACAGGCCTTGCCCCATCTCTGTTCCGCCATGATTCAGCGCGATGCTGCCATCTTTATAAATGTTGATCAGCGACCCCGCCTGATTCAGATGCGTTCGGCTAAAACAGATGCCCATCATGACTGGTGTCAAAGAAATACCCTTACGTAGCGTCGGGTTTTTGCGATTAAAATCTTGTATGTCTTGGCGTCGCTGTACATAATTTGACTTAAACTCTAACGTCGCGATGATCTCGGGTAGAATAAAATTTTCTACCGTTTGACCATAATGCGTTTTCGCGCGCGCAGGATCGTAAAGATTTTTCTTTCTGATTTCTAGCGGGTCCCGCTTCAAGTAATGTGCAACGTCAAGCACAGCCCTCTCAATTCCAATCATTCCTTGTGGTGCACCAAACCCTCGGAAAGCTGTATCAGATACCGTATTGGTTTTACAGCGATAAGACTCAACAGAAACATGCTCCAGAAAATAAGCGTTATCGCAATGAAAAACGCCTCGATCCGCTACGGCCCCTGACAAGTCAGTCGCATAGCCACACCTAACTTTCTGCTGAAATTTTATTCCTCGTATTTTTCCGTCATTATCAAATCCAACCTCGTAATCAATTACAAAGGCATGACGCTTACCTGTAATACGCATGTCATCGTCTCGATCCAGCCTTAACTTAACAGGTCGGCGTGTTTTTCGAGCAGCCAATGCGGCAATCGCAGCGAACTGATTAGCCTGCGTTTCTTTTCCACCAAAAGCCCCCCCCATGCGACGTACGTGAACCTTAACCGCAGCATCCGACAGATTTAAGACACGTGCACATACGTTCTGGATCTCACTGGGATTCTGAGTGGAGGCATAAATAAGCACTTCACCATCTTCACCAGGCTGCGCCAAGGATATCTGACTCTCCAAGTAAAAGTGATCTTGTCCACCGGTACTAATTCGGCCTTTTAGTCGATGAGGCGACTGTGCTAGGGCCTTATCTGGATCGCCGCGCCGCACCCGCCGAGGCGGCTGAATAAAGCTCTTTTGCTCCATCGCTTGATCGATAGTCAATATAGCTGGCAATTCTTTATATTGAATTCGAGCAAACTGAGCCGCGCGACGCGCAGCCTCCATCGAATCAGCAATCACTGCAAACAACGCCTGACCAGCAAAATGAACATACCTCTCAGCGAATACCGGCTCGTCGCCAGCGTGGCTGCAACTAATATCGCGCTCGCCCGGTATATCATCGGGTGTTACAACCGTCACCACACCCTTCTTATTAACAACCTCACTTAAGTCGGCGCTTAATATCTCGGCATGCGCATGTGAACTTTGAATAATATAAGCATGCAGCGTTCCCTGCGGCTCTGGAATGTCATCGATATAAACGGCTTCGCCACTCACTTGTTTAACGGCACTATCGTGGCGCTGTGAAATATGAACTGTCATAGCCACTCCTTATGCGTGAATCTCATGCACACCAACTGGCTGCGCTAACTGGGATTCGACAAAAAATTTGTACAGCAAATTTGCTGCCACGCGATTTCGGTACTCTGCACTAGCCCGAGCATCGCTCAAAGGTTCATAAGTAACCTTTAACTGTGCCATGGCCTCTTGGATCGTTTCTTCAGACCAAGCCCGACCTGTCAGAAGCTTTTCACATGCAAGCGCTCGCAGCGGCGTTCCCGCCATCCCGCCAAAGCATATCCGAGCTTGCTTAACAATTAGCTCACCCGAAGCATTTTCTTCAGTGGTTATGTTGAACGCGCCACATACACTAGAAATATCTTGATCGATTCGTTTACTCACTTTGTACACGTTGAACAACGAGCTACTAGGAGGAATGGGCACCCACACAGACTCAATAAACTCTGTATTAGCAATATCCTGACGACCATATTCGATAAAGAAGCTTTCCAGCGGAATTACGCGAGCGCCTTGACTGCTACGAAGTCTAAGTTGGGCTCCGGCAGCAATAAAAGCAGGCGCCATATCACCAATCGGCGAGCCATTAGCTAAATTGCCACCAACAGTGCCAAGATTACGAACTTGCACTGCACCGACACGGCCGATCAACTCCCCAATACTTGGAATCAAGTCGTTAAACATCGAGCGCGCTTGCGCGTAAGTAACTGTGGCACCAACGTGAATGCCATCATCACAGCGTTCAAGAATATTTAGCTCCGGAACCTGACCTAAATAAACGAGTGTCTTAAAAACATCGTTCTTCTTAGTAATCTGCACGCCCAAATCGGTTCCGCCCGCCACTAACCTTGCATCTGGATTACTATCAATACAGGCAATAAGTTCGCTCAATGATTTGGGAATCAAGAACCTTCCCTCGATGCCTTGAATGCTAACGCCCTTTTCACGATGCAATGCAACCAACTGGTTGCGCAAAGTCTCAAACCGATCATCCGGCACATCTTCCGATCTGCTCTCTAGTACGCGTACAGCAGCATTAATTATCGGCGTGTAACCAGTGCAGCGACACAAATTACCTGCTAACAACTCATCAATGGCTTGCCTTTTAGGCTCCACACCGTTTTCCAAACCTGCAAAAATGGACATCACGAAACCGGGCGTACAAAATCCGCATTGCGAACCATGCTCATCAACCATAGCCTGTTGCGCGGCATGCAGTTGCCCTTCTTTTTTCAAGCTCTCGATTGTCATCAACGCCTTGCCATCAAGCGAGCCCAACAACTGAATACAACTATTAACCGCTCGAAAATGAAGTTTTTCATCTATCAGATCTACAACGACAGCTGTGCATGCCCCACAATCCCCTTCTGCACAACCTTCTTTACTGCCATAAGCTTTTTCAACTTCCCTGATAAAACGCAAAACCGTCATATTCGGATTAAATTGAGAGAGCGTCCTTAGCTCTCCGTTGAACAGAAATTCAATTGTATTTCGCACAGTTACTCCTAAACTTTATAAACCCTTAGCTAAACTGATCAGTATCCAAAAACTCCCGGTAGCCAAAGCCCAACGGCCGGCACATAGCTGATCAGAAGCAACACAGCAATATGAACCCCCAAGAGCGCGAGCATCGGTGGAATAATTCGCTCCACTCTCGTACCGGCAACTTCCGCACCAAGATAGAGCGCTACACCAATTGGTGGCGTGGCCATACCTATAACCAAATTAAGGCTCATCACTACGCCGAATAGAATTGGATCCATGCCCGCAGCTTGTACAACAGGCATCAAAACAGGGACCAGAATAATGATCGCTGCAGTGGTATCCACAACACAACCAACCAATAGCAACAACACATTAATTAACAACAACAGAAAGTATGGATTTTCAGTGATGCTAAGCATCCCTGCGGCAATAGCCTGCGGCATGGACTCAGCGAGCATCACATCGGAGAAGATTCTCGCTGCCCCAATAATCAACATAATGAAACTAGTTGTCATGCCGGTACGAAGTAAAATCGCCCAAAGGTCCTTTAGTTTCAGCTCACGATAGACAAACAACCCTATCACCAAGGCATACAGTACGGCCACAGCAGCCGCTTCTGTTGGCGTCATTACACCCGAAAAGATCCCACCCAAAATTGTTACTGGCATGAAGAGCGCAAAAAGAGAATTTTTACCTTCTTTTACTACTGCTCTGACAGAAAATGCTCGGACTTTTCCGTAACCCCTCTTCTTAGACCAGAAATAAACCAAGAGCATCATCCCAGCTGCAATTAACAGTCCAGGTACCACTCCGGCAAGAAAAATCGCTCCAACAGATTGGTTCGCAGTTACCGCAAAAATAACCATTGTGATACTCGGGGGGATAATAGGACCGAGCAAAGAGGCAGCAATAGTTATGCTCGCAGCAACATCTTTGTTGTAGTTTTCTTTCTCCATTGCCGGAATCAATACTCGCCCCACCGCTGCAATGTTTGCTAACGCCGACCCAGAAATCGCCGCCATAATTGCATTAGCAACCACGTTGGTATGTCCTAACCCACCTTGAATATGACCGACAAGTGTTTTAGAGAAACTGACCAGCCGTAGCGATATACCGCCGCGGTTCATAAGTTCCCCTGCCAATATAAAGAACGGTACCGCCATCATCGGAAAGGAATCCATCCCGTTGAACATACTCATGGGCATAACGATAAGGGGCATGGTAGGCATGAAGAGCACCACCGTTAACAATGCTGCCGCGCCCACAGCAAATATGACCGGCACGCCAA
>NZLH01000325.1 GCA_002694155.1 Pusillimonas sp.
AAGCTATCGTTGCGCATACGACACCAGTGTTGCCAACCGCTTTGCTTACCAATGGCTTAGGGGCGGCAATTCATCGCAGGCTGATCGTTAAGTTCAGTAATGCCGTCTATGTCGGCCTGGCGTGTTAAGTGAATTGGCAGCGAGGCTTCAATGTTGTTCATGCTGTTCACACGTAGCAGGTTGTTGTGTTCAAACGTTAGCGCGCCTAAAGTTGCGTCTTCACGCGTTTCCAGGCGAATGCGCCAGGGTTCGGTGCCAATGACCTTCCAGCACCCTTGCTCAAGCAGCGGTTGTTCAGTTAAAGGGCCGTCTAGTGGTTGTGCGCGCGCGCGCCACTCGCCCGACGGGGCCAGCGTAAGTATGAGTCGACTGGCAGAGCACGATTGACGAGTCATGTTGCACGGTAACGTACCCAAAAAAGTTTTAGGCTCACGTAACGGACGAATAACGCTGGCCTGCGCGGTCGATTCATTTGCTGTGCCGTCTTGGTTCTGCACGTTTTCTTCGGGCTGTTGCGCTTCGTTGTTGTTACCAAAACCCAGTTGCAGTTGTGACGGTGCACGCGTGTTTTGTCGCCCTTTTGCTTGTGTGCGGGCATCTGACAGCGTGGACTCTTTGGGTGGCTCGTAGTAGCCCGGTTGCTTTTGCTGGGCACAGCCAGTTATGGCAAAAATCGAGATGGCCGCTAAAACGGCAGAGCGAAAGCAAGGCCGGCCAACCGCATTACGAAAATTAAAAGGGGCACGCATAGTGGCATTCCATCAAGAATTGAATATAGCGCTTATTCTACGCAACTCTGTTTCGTTGCGTCACTGGTTGGCGTCACTTGAGTGGCCATTTACTACTTGGTCATCGTCGCTTCAAGCGGTTGTTGTTCTGGCTTTGGCAGGCGCTTTGTTTATCTGGTTGTGCGCCTCACTTGCAACGAGAAGCACAGCCAGTATGGCTTTACCGGCGCACATTCAATTGCAAAAAGCCAGCCTGCGGCCAATGTGGGCGGTGGGCGCCATAATACTGGGTAGTGTTCTAGGTGCATTGGTTGGTGCGCGTTATGGTTTGTCGTTCTATGCGGTTAGTCTTGTGGGGGCGTTGGGTGTGCTTCTGGCGTTGGCTGTTGTCGACGCGGCAACGGGATTTTTGCCCGATGCCCTAACGCTTCCTTTGCTGTGGTTGGGCGTGACATTGTCGTGGCTGGATATTTCTGGCGTGTCGTTGCATCAATCGGTTGGCGGAGTAATTTTTGGCTACGGCTTTCTGTGGTTGCTTGGGTTGGGTTTCTTTTGTTTTCGGGCCAAGGAAGGCATGGGGCATGGCGATTTCAAGCTAACCGCAGCGTTGGGGGCATGGGTAGGGTACGGCGTTGTGCCGCTTGTGTTGCTATTAGCGTGTTTAATAGCTTTGTTGGCGGCTTTTGCGTTTCATTGCGTAAAGCGCCGTGCCTGGGCTGATGCTACCGAAGCGATGGGTAGATCTTTTCCACTGTTGGGGCAAACTTTTCCATTTGGGCCTTACCTGGTTGTATCGGGTGCGGGCGCTTTACTTGTTTTCTAGGCCAAGTAAATTTTAAACTTATAAAATAAGGCCTTGAACAATCACTAAGTAAAGCTTATGTTGAAAATTGGCCTGACAGGCGGCATTGGCTCTGGCAAAACCCGGGTTGCAGACCTTTTCCACGAATGGGGGGCCAGTGTTGTTGACACCGATGTCATTGCGCATCAATTAACACAACCAAAGGGGTTGGCCATGCCTGCCATTCGCGAGACTTTCGGTGATAAAGTCGTTGCCTCCGATGGTTCAATGGATCGTGCTGCGATGCGAGAGCTGGTGTTTCATGACCCAGCATCTCGTCGAACGCTTGAAGCGATTATTCACCCCTTGATAGCACAAGTTACAGAACAGCAGGCGCGCGAAGCGCAAGGATGCTATCTTGTATTGGTTGTGCCTTTGCTGGTTGAAACCGGCCGATGGCTAAAGAAAGTAGACCGGGTATGTGTGGTTGATTGTGACCCTGAAACGCAAGTCAGTCGGGTGCAGGCACGCAGTGGGCTGACGATCGACGCCATTGAGCGTATCATGTCAGCACAGGCAACACGCGAAGCTCGGTTGGCGGTGGCGCACGACGTTGTTCTTAACGACGGGGCAACAACACCAAGCCAACTTTGTACGCGTGCGCGCAAATTGCACGAGTATTGGTGTTCATTGGCATAATGCCTTGCTTCGGAATATAGGTTCTGCTTATTAAGAAACAGATATAGGTAACTGGTCGCGTGATTCTTTACGAGTATCCATGTAATGAAAGGGTTCGAACGTTGCTCCGCGTTGAGCACTTATTCGGACGCCTGTTCTTTTTTTCAGAAGAGGAAGAGGTCTATCATCACCAGATTGCCGTTGCAACGCTTTTCGACCTTCTCGAAATTTGTGATCGTACCGATTTGCGTGGTTCGGTTTTGCAAGATCTTGAACGGCAGCGGGCATCGCTGACCGCGCTTCGGCGTCATCCGGGCGTAGATGAGACGACGCTCGACAAAATGGTGGCCGACCTGGAAAAAACTGCTTCAGACTTGGCCGCGCAAGGGCGTGTTGGACAGGTGTTGCGCGACAACGAATGGTTGGCCAGCCTGCGCGGGCGCCTTAGTGTTCCGGGCGGTTCGTCGCCAGCCGACATTCCCTCTTATTATGCGTGGCAAATTAAGCCAATGGAAACGCGTATGAAGGACCTTCAACAGTGGATTGAGCCTTTTCTGCCGCTTTATAATGGCTTGTCGCTTATTTTGCGCTTGCTGCGCGAGTCGGGCGACCCAGTCGAGCTAGAGGCAACACAAGGGGCGTATCAGGAAATGCTAACCGGCAAAACATTCCAGCTCTTGCGTGTTTGGGTCGACCCTGCATTAGGCGTATTCCCGGAAATGAGCGCAAATAAATACGTCATTTGGGTTCGCTTTTCCATGCAAGACAACGAGCTCAAACCCTTGTCGGTAACCCGCGATATCCCGTTCCGCTTGTCGCGTTGTAATTTCTAACTTACTCACAGTAATTGTTGCGTTCCATTTCAGAATGCAGGTTTCGTTTCGCCTTGCGCTGCAATATAAGCGAGAATAACGCTCATATTTGTTAACAGGGGAAACAAATGGCGCAGTCTGAGGGTGCGCGTGTATCTGGGCAACGCGGGTGGGTTTGGCTGGTTGTGCTTCTGGCGCTGGCGGCCGGGTTGTATTTCTATTTGAATCGGTCCGATAACGCGAATGATTCGGGGGTGGCCGGGTCGCCTGGTATGCGCGGCATAGCAAGCATGGCGGTGCCAGTAAAGGTGGCTACTGTAACCGAGTCGGCAGTGGAGGTGGTGTTACCTGCTGTTGGAACCGTAACCGCATTGAACACAGTAACGGTTACCAGTCGGGTTGAAGGTGAACTGGAGGCGGTGTTCTTTCAGGAAGGGGAAACAGTGCAAGCGGGCGATTTTCTGGCCCGTATTGACCCGCGGCTGTATCAGGTAGCCCTTGACCAGGCACTGGGCCAGCAGGCACAAAATCAAGCCTTGTTAAAGAACGCCCAAAGTGATTTGAAACGCTACGAGCAGCTATTCAAGCAGAACTCGTTGGCGCGGCAACAGCTAGACACGCAGCGGGCGTTAGTTCAGCAATATCAGGGCGCTTTGGTTAGCGATCAGGCCGCGGTTGACAGTGCGCGGCTACAACTTGAATTTGCGCAAATAAAAGCCCCTCTTAGCGGCCGAGTTGGGTTGCGTAAGGTTGACCCCGGCAATTTGATTAGTGCCGGAGATGCGGATGGTTTGCTTGTTATTACACAAACGCAACCGATTTCAGTGCTGTTCTCATTACCACAGGCACAGCTGCCGGAAGTGCGTATGCAGCTAATGGCCGGCAATTCGCTTACTGTTGTTTTGTACGACAGCACCAATACCCGTGAGCTGGCGCGCGGGAAGCTGGTTTCTATTGATAACCAAATTGATATAGCCACGGGTACCGTTCGCATGAAGGCTCAGTTCGCCAATGAAGATGAAGCGTTGTTTCCGAATCAATTTGTAAATGTTCAGCTTGTGGTGAACACTTTAGAGAATGCCCTGACGCTGCCCGCGAAAGCAGTTCAGCAGGGGTCTATTGGCTCTTTTGTTTATCGGGTAACGGACGACAACACCGTGAAAGTCCAGCCGATCGTAACGGGTGCGGTACAAGAGCGTACCGTGACGGTACTAGAGGGGCTACAAAGTGGTCAGGTCGTGGTTACGGAAGGTGTAGATCGCCTGCGTGATGGCGCCAAGGTGGAAATTGTTGAGGAATAAGGGGCGAAAGTGAACTTATCCCGGCAGTTCATCCTGCGCCCTGTGGCAACGACGCTGGCCATGCTGGCGTTACTTATTGCCGGCGTTCTGGCGTACAGAATGTTGCCAGTGTCTGCTTTGCCGGAAGTAGATTACCCTACCATCCAGGTTTCAACGCAGTATCCTGGCGCCAGCCCGGATGTAATGGTTGCGTTGGTTACGTCGCCGCTAGAGCGGCAGCTGGGGCAAATGTCGGGGCTTACCCAGATGAGCTCCACCAGTTCTGAAGGTCAGTCGCAAATTACGCTGCAGTTTGGGCTGAATGTACCGCTGGATGTGGCCGAGCAGGAAGTGCAGGCTGCCATTAATGCAGCATCGAACCTTTTGCCGAACGATTTACCGTCTTCACCCGTTTATAACAAGGTGAACCCTGCCGATACCGCTGTTATAAGTCTGGCAATTACGTCTCCCACTTTGCCACTATACGAGGTGCGCGATTTAATTGATTTGCGCGTGGCGCAGAAGTTGTCGCAGGTTTCGGGCGTGGGTTTGGTCAGCATCGCGGGCGGCCAGCGACCAGCAGTGCGTATTCAGGCAAACCCCCAGGCGCTGGCAGCGCATAACCTGACACTTTCTTCTGTACGTAGTGCAGTTTTGTCGGCGAACGTTAACCAGCCCAAAGGCAATCTCGACGGGCCGGAACGGTCGACCACCATTAACGCTAACGACCAATTGCGCTCGGTCCGGGATTACGAGTCTTTGATACTGGCTTATCAGAATGATGGTGCGTTACGTTTGGGTGATGTTGCGCAGATTCGGCAAGGGGCCGAGAACCTGCGCCAGTCGGCCTGGCTTGGCACCACACCGGCCATATTGTTGAATATTCAGCGCCAGCCAGGTGCAAATGTTATTCAGGTAGTTGACCGGGTTAAAGCATTGTTACCGTCGCTGCGCGAGGCGTTGCCAGTGGGCGTAGATATGGCTGTGGCCAGTGATCGTACCCAAACAATTCGCGAATCGGTACGCCACGTGCAAGTGGAAATGGTGATGGCAATCACCTTGGTAATTCTGGTTACGTTTGTGTTTTTGCGTAC
>NZLH01000326.1 GCA_002694155.1 Pusillimonas sp.
CGCCAAACCGAGCTTCATGAGGCCATGATTCGCGAGCGTGTATTAAGGATGCTGGATGAGCATGAGGCTGAACGGCGTCAAGTAGAAGAGGGTGCGTCGGTTGAGCCGGAAGTTATCAAGTGAGAAATAACTAGGTTTGGCGTTTTCACGGGTTTTGCGTGGTCAAGTTGCTTATGATTTATGGCAGAGCCAACCAGCGGGAACAGCCTAAAGTCCAGGCCAGGAACCAAAACAAAAAAGCCGCCAAAATTGAATTCTGGCGGCTTTAATAATGACCGTAGCTGGCGGACAGGGTGAGATTCGAACTCACGATACGCCTAAACGTATACCGGATTTCGAGTCCGGCGCATTCGACCACTCTGCCACCTGTCCGTGTTGCGGTCACTTCTCAGCAAGACTGCTATTCTATCAATAATTCAAACACCTTGCACAAACCAATAGCTGTTTCAGCCGGGGCTTTTCTATAGAATAAGGCTCATCTGGGCCAACCAGGTAAGTGAATGAATAAAAAGGGGAATTGATGCTGGTAGGAAAGAAAGCAGTGGTGACGGGGTCAACCAGTGGGATAGGGCTGGCCATTGCGCGCGAGTTAGCGGCCAATGGCGCCGACATTGTGCTAAACGGTTTTGGCGACGCGAATGAAATTGAACAGCTACAAGCCAATTTGCGTTTGGAGTACCCGGTTACGGTTGAATATATTCACGCCGACCTAAGTCATGCCGATTCAGTGCGTCAGTTTGTAGAACAATCTGCCCAGGCGCTGGGCAGTATCGATATTTTAGTGAATAATGCTGGTATTCAGCATACTGACTTAATCGAGGATTTTCCGGTTGATCGTTGGGATGCCGTTATTGCATTAAATTTATCGGCGGTGTTTCATGCCACTGCGGCCGCGCTGCCTTACATGAAAAAGCAAGGTTGGGGGCGCATTATCAATATTGCGTCTGCGCATGGTTTGGTGGCGTCTGCCCAAAAGGCGGCGTATGTGGCTGCCAAGCATGGCGTCGTGGGTTTAACCAAGGTCACTGCATTGGAAACGGCGGGTAGCGGTATTACCGCGAATGCTATTTGTCCGGGTTGGGTGCGTACACCATTGGTTGAACGTCAAATAGAGGCCCTGGCACAGAAGCATGGGGTGGATATTGAAGCGGCAGCGAAGTTGTTGTTGGAAGAGAAGCAGCCTTCGTTGCAGTTCGTAATGCCCGAACAAATTGGCGGCGCCGCAATATTTTTGGCTTCCGATGCTGCGCAGCAAATGACCGGTTCAACGTTAAGCCTGGATGGCGGTTGGACGGCGCGTTAAGCGTTAAGTAGTTGATTGGGTTGGTTTTACGGGTTTGAGGTAAAAGGAAAAGGAAATGTTGCTTTTATTGTCGCCAGCGAAAAAGCTGGATTATGAGTCGGCCGTTCGAACGTCATTACATACTCAGCCGCTTTTTGTAGACCAGGCCAAGCCGCTTATTGATATTTTGCGCAAGAAATCGGCGGCTGAAGTAAGCGAGTTAATGAATTTAAGTGACTCGCTTGCCCAGCTCAATGTCGAGCGTTACAAAACATGGAAGCCTGAATTTTCTTTGGATAACGCCCGCCAGGCTGTGTTGGCCTTTAATGGCGACGTTTACGAGGGCCTTGAGGCGCCTACGCTTTCAGATGCTCAGCTGAAATGGGCGCAAGACCATGTGGCTATATTAAGTGGTTTGTATGGCGTGCTGCGCCCGCTCGATTTAATGCAACCGTACCGGCTTGAAATGGGTACGAAACTGGAAAATCCCAATGGCAAAAATCTTTACGATTATTGGGGAAGTGCAATTGCTAATTACTTAAATGAACGCCTGAAAGATCACAAATCCAAGATTATTCTGAATCTGGCGTCGGAAGAGTATTTCAAAGCGGTCGATAAAAAAACGCTTGCAGCCGACGTTATTCAGTGTGTATTTCAAGATTACAAAAACGGCGCCTGGAAAGTGATCAGCTTTCACGCCAAACGTGCACGCGGCCTCATGGCGCGCTTCGTAATTGAAAACAAAATTGATGACCCCAAGAAATTAACGCAATTTGCTTCTGAAGGGTATGCCTACGATGGCTCTGCCTCGACGGATTCCAAACTGGTTTTCCGCCGTAAACAGGCTTGAGGTAAAGGGTTGGCATGCAGAACGCAACACGGGTTTTTCTGTTTTTTTCGTTTGGGTATTTTGTTTCTTATCTGTATCGCGGCATTAACATTGGGTTTGCGCCGTTTCTAACAACTGAAATTGGCTTGTCGGCGGGCGACCTCGGCATGCTTACCAGTTTGTATTTCCTGGGGTTTTCGCTGGCGCAAATTCCTGCCGGTGCGGCGCTTGATACCTGGGGGCCACGCCGTGTAAATGCGGCCCTTATGCTGGTAGCGGCCGTTGGTGCTGTGGTATTCGGTTTAAGTGATAGTTTGTCCGGCTTGATGGTAGGGCGCTTGCTAATTGGTATTGGCGTTTCCGTTTGCCTGGGCGCAGCGTTTCAAGCCATGGCTTTTACGTTTCCCACACATCGCTTGCCCATGGTTAATGGGGCGGTGGTGGCCATTGGGGGGCTGGGCGGCGCCGTAATGGGAACGCCACTTGCGTTGGCGCTCGATGTGATCTCGTGGCAAGTGGCCAGCTATCTCGTTGCCCTCATGACCGTTCTGGTGGCTGGGTTGCTGTATTTTGGGTCTCGCGATGTTGGGCCTGGTCGGGTTCCGGGCAAGCAACGGCCCAGTTTGGGGTCGCAATTTTTAGGCACCTGGGAGCTGGCAAGGAACCCGGTTTTTTGGCAAATTGTCTTGTTTCCGTCAACGGCAAGCGGTGTGTTTTACGGCGTTCAGTCATTGTGGATGAAACCGTACTTGCTGGACGTAAAAACCTTGCCGCTTTCAACGGTAGACGGCTTGGTGTCTATGCTGGGTTTCGCCGCCGTTATTGGCAGTGTCGTGTCGGGGTTTGTTGCGCGCCGTATCGAAAAAATGGGCATTAGTTTGTACCATTTGGTGGGCCTGTTTATGGGCTGCTTTATGCTGGTACAGCTTATGATTCTTATGGACGCGCCTGTGCCGCGTGTCGTTTTGTGGGCGTCTTATGGTTTCTTGGGCGGTACGAACATTCTTATCTATGCCGTACTGGTTGAAACATTCCCTCGTCATCTGTTGGGGCGGGTAGGCACAACGTTCAACATGCTGGTCTTTTTCCTGATCTTTTTCTTTCAGAATGTGATTGGCTGGATTGTTGAGTTATGGGAACCTATTACCGCGGGGGTCTACCCCGCAGTGGCACACATGACGGCTTGGTACGTTTTGTTGGGCTTGCAGGCGCTCACAGCGGTGTGGTTCTTTGCCAGTAAGGCACCCAAGCCGCTTGAAGACCCTTACGCCCGGAAAGCGTAAAGTTGCTTAATGCCCCAGGTGTGCAGCAAAGTTGTTTGTTGCTTAGGCAGGTTCAGCCGCGGGCCTTCTTGGTTCGCGGCGGGGCGCTTCGAAAACCTGCATTTCTTGGTGAATAAGTTGCGCCGCACGGCTCATTTGCCGAATAGGGTAGGCCAGCGCCGCCAGATCCCCTTCTGTTTCAATGCTAACGGGCACAGGGGCGTTTCGATCTTCCAGTAGCGCGTCGATGGCGTCAAGTGATTGCTGAATGCCGGTTGGAACGGTGGGCAACTGCGCCAGCAGCGGTATGGCCGCGCTAATTTGCGACGCCAGCAGGTGGTTCTGGATAAGAAGGTGATTTACTTCGGGGACATTTTTTTGTCTGCGTGCGGGCTCGGCCATCATGCGGTAAAAGGCAGATGTCAGGTTGCCCAGCGCAATATAGGCGTTTTTACGGGCCAGGCGCCAGTTCACATCGGCCTCCTGTACTTGCTGGGCAAGTGTTGCCGCGTCATTATTGCTTGGGGTTACGTTTGCCGCTGTTTGTGCATGGTTTGCAGCCAGCAGCTTACGGCTTAAATCTGCATATTGAAGGCCGGTGCGAAAGAAGCGGTGGTTGGCAGTACGGGCGGCTTTAGCCAGTGACCCCATAAAATTATGCTCCCACCATGGCAATATATAGCTGCAACCCAAGGCCACCAGGCTTCCAATAACGGTGTCAACCATGCGTTCGCCGATTAGGAAGGTGGAAGCCGGTGCAGTGAGGTTGAACGCAAGCAAAATACTCAGTGTATTGAACGTAGCCGAGGCCATGAAGTTCAGTTGCAGCATGCTGTATCCCAGTACGCAGGCTACAACCAGAATAAAGAAATAAATATCGATATGTGGGTTGATGTTCAAAGTAATCAGTGCCAGCAGGCAACCAATAAAAGTACCCAGCAAACGCAGCAAATTGCGTTGTCGCGTTAGCGCATAGCCCGGTTTAAGCACAATAATGGTAGTAAGAATGATCCAGTAACCGTGAATGGTGAAACCGGCGTCGCGCCCCGATAGTTGCAACAAAAGGCTTAAACCATGATCAATTGCCAGTGCGATAAGCGCGGCCACGGTAACCCGAACGGCATAACGAAAATTAGGGGAGTCTAACCGCAGGTTGCTGGTAATCATGCCCAGGCGTAACTCGTTGTGCGTCAAGAATCGCCCCAGTGTTTTGTCAAGCCGGCTGTCAACCAAAGAGGACGCTCGCCGGGCATAGGTGTGTTCCGTCATGCGTTCAACAATGCGCGCGGCGTTGCGTAAGCGGCGTAGCACTTGAACAAGCAGGGTATAAACCTCGGCGTTACCTTGTGCAAAGCCATTCTGGCGATAAAGCTCCAGCTCGTATTCAATTGCCCTAATTTCGGCTTTCACACTACTGCGCTCTGTAACGGGCTTGTTGCGTGCAACATCCAGGGCAATTTGGCGCGTGTTGTTGGCCAACTTGCGCAATGCGTCGCGCGCAAAAATTAACACATCGCTGTTAGCCAGGGTGCGCTGCAAAGTGGCGTAGTCGGTTTGCGTGGCTACCAGGGTGTCAAGCAACGCGACCATATCAATAAAAATATTCAGCGCGGTGTAACGTTGTTGGTCAGAGCGCGATTGTCCGGTGGGCAATTCGCGAAGAACAGTGTTACGTGCCGCCTGCTGCGAATCTGTCATGGCTGACTGGGTTCGCATTAGTTGCCTGTAACTTTCCTCCAGGTCGTGGTTTACGTCGTATAACCGTGATCGTGCTTCTATGTAATCGGCGGTAGAGAAAAGCGCAACCGACAGCGCCTGCCGTTCTTCACGATGCCAGAAAATACGGTGAACAATGGCGCTAAAAACAAAATAAAAAAGCCCCCCGCCAAACGAGCTCAGTGAGTGGATGAGTACTTCATGCGTTTCCATGGGTTGACGCATTGTTAGCGTCATGATGAATAGGCAGGCAAACCCCATTAAGCCGCCTTGTCGACCATAAACGGTGAACATGGAAAAAATGAAACATAAGGCCGGAATGACGAACCACAGCAGAACGGGGTGGGTTGTGCTTAGGCCAGTAACAACAGTGGTAATTGTTCCCAGCAAAACCGCGCCAACCATGTTGTTGATGCTGTAACGCCGTGGGCTGCCGGGTTGGTCTATAACTGCAACGCAGGCTGCGCCGATTGCTGCAACCATTGCCATGCCATACTGCTGGAAGAAAAAGGCTAGAAACAAGGCCGGAATGATGACGCCTGCCGCCTGGCGCAAACCGCCAAAAAAATAATGGCTGTAAAAAAAACGTTGCAAATGGGGCAGAGTGGAAGCCATGTGTAATTGTTAATACCGCGTTGTTCTACAGGCACAGGGCAGGCCGAAAGGTTTCAAGTATAGAGGCTTAATGTGTGAAATGTGCGACGTTGGCCGATTTAATCTGCAAAATCAACTGTTTCCATTTGATTCTGTTGCTGCAACGCGGTAAAGTACTCGTTTGGTTCGCCCCAGTATCCGGGGCGCGCCTTGAAGGTACTGCTTTACCGGGTTATCCATCCGGTTTCTTGCGCCTGAAATATTTAACGTACGATATGCGGTTGGCCGCGCCACAAGCGTGTGTTGCCAACGCTTTCCGTTTCTACCTCTTGCATTCAAAATGAATGTGTGCACTGCATTTCGATGGGTGCGTGCCGGTTCTGCAAGGTATCTGGGTGGCGTGGCTCCGTGAGTCACAAAGCGCCAGACTATGTTGCCGAAGCTGGTGCAGCCCGGGCCGTTAAGGGTCAGTCGGGGTGTCAGGGCCGGTTATGAAAGGAATTTATTATGGAACTCAATGGCGCCGACATTGTAGTGCGCTGCCTGGCCGAACAAGGTGTTGATCATATATTCGGTTATCCTGGTGGTGCAGTACTTTATATCTACGACGCAATCTATAAACAAGATAGCTTCAAACATATTCTGGTTCGTCACGAACAAGCGGCCATTCATGCGGCCGACGCCTATTCGCGTTCGTCCAATAAAGTAGGCGTGGCGCTGGTTACCAGCGGCCCAGGCTTAACGAATGCGGTTACCGGCATTGCCACTGCCTATATGGATTCTATTCCCATGGTGGTGATCAGTGGTCAGGTTCCAACTGCGGTAATAGGTGAAGATGCTTTCCAGGAATGCGATGCCGTTGGTATTACGCGTCCTTGTGTAAAGCACAATTTCCTGGTTCGTGACGTAAAAGACCTTGCTGAAACGATGCGCAAGGCGTTTTATATTGCCAAAACAGGTCGTCCCGGCCCGGTGCTGGTCGATATTCCCAAAGACGTTACCATTGCTACCTGCAAGTACACGGCCCAAAAGGGCGAAGTGTCAATGCGCTCTTACATGCCGGTTTTGAAAGGGCATCAGGGGCAAATTAAGAAAGCCGTGCAAATGTTGTTGGCGGCAGAGCGCCCGATGATTTATTCGGGTGGTGGCGTTGTGCTGGGCGATGCAGCCGAAGAGCTGCGTCAGTTGGTTGATATGGTGGGCGCACCTTGTACCAATACCTTGATGGGCTTGGGGGCTATTTCCTCGACCGACCCTCGGTTTGTGGGCATGCCCGGCATGCATGGCACTTACGAAGCCAATATGGCCATGCAGAACTGCGATGTGCTGGTTGCTGTGGGCGCACGCTTCGACGACCGCGTTATTGGTAACCCTAAGCATTTTGCCCAGAACCAGCGCAAAATCATTCATATCGATATCGACCCCTCCACAATTTCCAAGCGTGTGAAAGTCGATGTGCCCATTGTGGGTAATGTGAAAGACGTGCTGCAGGAGTTCACCAGCCTGTATTCGCAAATGGCCGTGGCGGAAGACCGCACCGACCCCGCCCGTCTGGATGCCTGGTGGAAACAGGTAAACACGTGGCGTTCGAAAGAGTGCCTGCGCTATAAGCCTTCCGATGAGCTTATTAAGCCACAGTTTGTGGTAGAAAAGCTCTGGGAAGTAACCGATGGCAATGCCATTGTCACGTCCGACGTTGGTCAGCACCAAATGTGGGCAGCGCAATACTATGGTTTCAAAGAGCCTCGCCAATGGATCAACTCGGGTGGCCTGGGCACGATGGGCGTGGGCTTGCCTTATGCCATGGGTGCGCAAATGGCGAACCCTGGTCGTGATGTTGCTGTTATTACAGGTGAAGGTTCTATTCAAATGAATATACAAGAGCTGTCCACCTGCAAGCAGTATCACTTGTCGCCCAAAATTCTTTGCCTGAACAACCGTTATCTGGGTATGGTTCGCCAGTGGCAGCAAATTGATTACGGTTCACGCTACTCGGAATCATATGTCGATGCCTTGCCTGATTTCGTTAAGTTAGTGGAAAGTTACGGCCACGTAGGTCTGCTTATTGATAAACCCGCCGACGTCGAGCCGGCGTTGCGCGAAGCATTCGGCAAACATAAAGACCGTTTGGTGTTCCTTGATTTCATTACCGACCAAACGGAAAACGTTTGGCCAATGGTGAAAGCAGGTCGTGGCCTGACGGAAATGTTGCTGGGTTCAGAAGAGTTATAAGGGCAGACTTATGAAACATGTCATTTCCATCCTTATTGAAAACGAACCCGGCGCATTGTCTCGTGTGGTGGGGCTTTTTTCGGCGCGTGCCTATAACATTGAAACGTTAACAGTCGCGCCAACCGAAGACACCACACTGTCGCGCATGACAATCGTCACGACGGGTTCCGATGAAGTCATCGAGCAAATTACCAAGCACCTGAATCGTCTTATCGACGTAGTGAAAGTGGTTGATCTTTCCGAAGGCCCGCACATTCGTCGCGAATTGATGCTAATCAAGGTTCGGGCGGTGGGTAAAGAGCGCGAGGAAATCAAGCGCATGGCCGACATTTTCCGTGGCCACATTGTCGATGTAACCGACAAGGCTTACACCATTGAACTGACCGGAAATCAGGAAAAAATCGAAGCATTTATCGGCGCGCTCGACCGCAGTGCCATTCTGGAAACGGTTCGTACGGGCGTGTCGGGTATCGGTCGCGGTGAACGTGTTTTAAAATTGTAGGTTTGCAGGAAATTTCAGCCTGTCTTTGGCGGGCTCTATTAACCATTTTGGGCCGGCTTAAGCCCGGCCTTGCTAAATATACGCTTTGTACTGGAGCAAGTTAAATGAAAGTTTTTTACGACAAAGATTGTGACCTCTCGCTGGTGAAAGGTAAACAGGTTGCCATCATCGGTTATGGTTCGCAGGGTCACGCCCATGCACTTAACCTGCATGAGTCAGGCGTGAATGTCGTGGTAGGTTTGCGCAAAAACGGCGCGTCGTGGTCGAAAGCTGAAAACGCCGGCCTGAAAGTGGCCGAAGTAGCCGACGCGGTGAAAAGTGCCGACGTTGTCATGATTCTGTTACCTGACGAGAACATTGCTCAGGTCTACAAAGATCACGTCGACGCGAACCTGAAGTCGGGTGCTGTGCTGGCGTTTGCTCATGGTTTCAACGTTCATTACGGCCAGGTTCAGCCGCGCGCCGACGTCGACGTCATCATGGTCGCACCCAAGGCGCCGGGCCATACCG
>NZLH01000327.1 GCA_002694155.1 Pusillimonas sp.
GCCCCGAGGCCATCAAAACACCCAAAGCAATAGGCAAGTCGAACCAACAGGATGCCTTGGGTAAATCAGAGGGCGCCAAATTAACGGTGATTCGTCCGGCGGGAAATTCAAAACCACTCGTTACGATTGCTGCGCGAACGCGCTCGCGGCTTTCTCGCACCCCAATATCGGGCAAACCTACAATAGAAAACGACGGTAAACCAGAACCCACATGAATCTCGACCCGCACCGCCACGGAATCAAACCCAAAAGTAGCGCAGCTTTCAACAATCGCCAACGACATAAGCCTCCCCCGACAAGCGTAAGGGGTCAGTATGACGAAAGCCTGCTACATAGCGCCGCCCTTGCGGATAAAAGAATCACAGGTAAAGTTGCGAGTCGTCTAATGCAACGCAGCCTGATAGCACTTAGCCCAAGTTGTTATCAATACGCTACGACGCCTGTTTTTGCTCAAGCTCGCGAACGCGGGCTTCCAGCTCGCCCAAGCGCACCAATGCGCGCTCTAATACAGCTGCCTGCGTATCGAACTCTTCACGGGTGACCAAATCCAGCCGCGAAAACGTTTGCGTCATCATCGCCCGCACATTGCGTTCTATATCCGCTGCCGGGCTATTCTTTATTAGCTCGGACATATTCTTTTGTAAATCTTCCATCCAGTCGCTACGATTGGGCATTTTCTTCTCCTGATAGTGATATGCCATCAGTGTAAAGAAAAAGAGCGCCTCTTGGCGCTCTGGATCTTTAATGCAGCACAAAATTAACTATTGACCGGCTTGCTGCTCTGCCTCGGGGGAGTTTTCCGGTGGTGTGCCTTTCGACAACGTGTCTTGAATGGCTTCATTAGCATCACGCGCACCTTCCTTTATAGCCTCTCCGGCACGGTTGGCTGCCTCAACCGCATCATCACGAATCTCAGCGGCTTTCTCCGCAATTTCATCCTGGGTAGAACGCGTATCTGAATCCATAGTGGAGTCGGAACCCGTCTGGGCAGGTGGTGCCGAATCAGCCGGTGGCTGCGTGGGTGTTGGTGGGGTAGTTGCCGGCTCTTGCATTGTTGTGCTTGAGTCGGAAACAACTGGCGCTGCATCATCTTCGTTCGAACACGCCGCCAGAACAGACATCGACGCTACTAACGCAAGCGCAGCATATCGGGTTTTAAGAATCATCATTACTACTCCATTTTTGTTATTAACAGACTGACCGCGCGAAATTTTGCGAGATTAACTGCTATTTAAGAAAAGAAACGCACCATTTAACAGTGCGTTTCTACGTTACGCTTTAATTTGCAGTAGAGCCACTTGAGGGCGCGGTACCTGGGGCTCCACCAGGCGATGCCGGGGCGGCTGCTCCACCCCCGCTAGGCTGGCTGACCGCACCACCACCACCTGGTGGTGGTCCTTCCATGTCACTATCGGTGCAAGCGCCTAACGCCGCCGCAAATAAAACCAAAACTGCTGCCGCTAGAGATTTTCCTTGAAACTTCATCTTGAACCTCCCTTGTTGCCTTCTAAGAAGATTGCCGTGTTCACAGCAATCATTGCTTAGTTACAGTCTAGCAACGACGCCACGGGTGAAGGATAGATAAGTGTAAACCCTGATTACAGAAACAAATTGCGTTTAGAGGGTCAAAAACGCCGCAACCACATGTAAACAGACACATTCGAAGAATCGGCTGCCTGTAAGAAACTTCATAGAAAGTCACAAGATTATTGTTCTATTCAATATAAGTTATGTGATGTTACTTTTCGATAAAAAACTACTTGCAATGCACCATTGTGGTGCAAAAGTATCGAACAGGTGCAAAAATGATGTTCGATAAGTCCACATCAGTGCAATATTGAATTTGCAGCCAACCTAGGTATAACGTATTTACTAAAAGAAAACTTGGCACGCTTATTGCTTCATAACGTGTGATTATCCTCTTAAAGGAAACACACCATGAAGCTAGTTACTGCAATCATCAAACCGTTCAAGCTGGACGAAGTGCGCGAAGCACTTGCCGGCGTCGGTATTCAAGGCATGACCGTAAGTGAAGTAAAAGGCTTTGGCCGACAAAAAGGTCACACCGAGCTATATCGCGGCGCCGAATATACCGTCGACTTTCTTCCAAAACTCAGAATCGAGCTGGCTGTGACTGATGCCTTGGTCGAACAAGCTATTGAGGCGCTTTGCCAGGCTGCGCACACCGGAAAAATTGGTGACGGCAAGATTTTCGTTACGCCGATTGAGCAAGTAATTCGTATTCGTACCAGCGAAACCGGCGATGCCGCCATTTAGGAGCTATAAAAATGAATGCAGCTGATTTTGTGTGGGTGACTGTCTCTACCCTACTTGTCTTAATGATGGTTGTACCTGGGCTTGCGCTGTTCTACGGCGGTCTGGTGCGGTCTAAAAACGTTTTATCTGTTCTGGCACAAGTACTGTGCACCTTCTCATTAGCCATTGTTGTATGGTTTGTTTATGGCTACTCGCTGGCTTTTACCGAAAACAATGCCTTCTTCGGCGATTTCTCACGGGTCTTTTTCAGCGGCATCGCTAACTTCGCCACGGGCGAGTATGCCTTATCGGGCAGCATCCCTGAAATTAGTTTTGCGGCTTTCCAGGCCACATTCGCCGGGATCACCTGCGCGCTGATTGTGGGTGGGTTTGCCGAACGAATTCGTTTTTCTGCGGTTTTAGTATTTACGATAATCTGGGTTACGTTTGCCTACTTACCCATTGCGCACATGGTTTGGGCATCGGGCGGCTTCTTGTTCGAGCGTGGCGCACTGGACTTTGCAGGCGGTACAGTAGTTCACATTAACGCAGGTGTTGCCGGGCTTATTGGTGCATATTACTTAGGCCCCCGCTTGGGTTATGGTCGCGAAGCCATGCCTCCCCACAACTTGCCCATGACGATGATCGGTGCATCGCTGCTGTGGGTAGGCTGGTTTGGTTTCAATGCCGGTTCCGCACTAGGCGCTAACGAAACCGCAGCTTTGGCATTCTTTAACACCTTGCTTGCAACCGCTGGTGGCGTGTTGGCATGGCTGATCACAGAATGGTGCATAAAAGGCAAGCCTTCATTACTGGGCGCAGTTTCGGGGGCGATTGCCGGGTTGGTTGGTATCACTCCTGCTGCTGGTTTGGTGGGGCCATTTGGCGGGCTCATCATCGGTGTCGTGTCGGGAGCAGTGTGTGTTTGGGGCGTGAACGGCCTTAAGCGTTTGTTGAAGGCCGACGACTCACTTGATGTCTTCGGTATCCACGGCGTAGCCGGCATTATTGGTGCCGTACTAACAGGCGTATTCAACGCCCAAGCATTGGGTGGGCCCGGTTTGGAAAGTGCGGCCGACATCTTCCCCCAGCTGTGGATTCAGGTTGAGGGCATCCTGATTACCATTGTTTGGACCGGGGTTGTTTCCTGGGTTGCGTACTTCATTGCCGACAAGCTTTGCGGACTGCGTGTTAGCAACGAAGAAGAACGTGAAGGCCTTGATATTAGTACCCACGGCGAAACAGCGTATCAACGCTAACCGTGTATAAGCCGGGCACTTGCCCGGCTTATTTTTGCTACAAACGTTATCCGACCAGGTCGTCCAGGTTGATGCGTTCGGCACGGTTCAAGGCTGAGGCGACCTTTACCCGCAGTGCGTTGGTATGAGACTGACGCACTTCTTTTTTCACATCGAGCAACTGCTGCGGATGCATCGAGAACTCTCGAAGACCCAGGCCCAGCAACATCCGTGTAACCTGTGCGTCACCCGCCATTTCACCACACACGGCAACCGACTTACCGTAGCGTTGGGCTGCATTAATAGTATGGGAAATAAGCCGCAATACCGCTGGGTGCATGGGATCGTAAAGATCGGCAACGTCGTTATCACCACGATCGATCGCCAACGTATATTGAATGAGGTCGTTGGTACCAATCGACAGAAAATCCAGCTGTTCAACAAACGGTTCGATGGCAATCGCAATGGCGGGTATTTCCACCATGGCACCCACTTCAACATGCCGGTCGAACGAGATGTTTCTGGACTCCAGATTCTGACAAGCCTCGGCAATAGCCTGACGCACCGCCCTAACCTCATGCAAATGCGCAATCATGGGTACCAAAATTCGCAATTTTCCGTGTGCAGAGGCGCGCAAAAGTGCGCGCAATTGCGTTTGGAATATCTCGGGATGCGCCAGACAATAACGAATAGCACGCAGCCCTAGCGCCGGGTTGGTTGCCACGGTTGCATCGCCATCAAGCGTTTTATCGGCACCTATATCAAGCGTACGAATTGTTACCGGACGCCCCTGCATGGCTTTTACTACGGTAGCGTACGCCTCGTACTGTTCCTCTTCGCCCGGCAAATCACGCCGACCCATGAACAAAAATTCGCTGCGAAACAAACCAATGCCATCGGCGCCAGCTGCAACGGCTTGTTCTGCCTCTTCCGGCAACTCGATATTGGCTTCAAGCTTAACCTGAACACCATCAAGCGTAACGGACTCTGCATATTTCAAGCGGCCAAGCTCTGCCCGGTCATCGGCATAGGCAGCCTGGCGACGACGATACTCGTCGATAACAAAATCGGGAGGGTTAACCAGCACCGCCCCGGTCATGCCATCAACAATAAGCAGATCACCGTCGCGCACCAAGGTGCGAATATTACCCATGCCCACTACAGCAGGCACATTCATACTGCGCGCAACAATGGCGGTATGAGAAGTAGGGCCGCCTAAGTCAGTTAAGAAAGCACCGAATCGCGCGCCACGCAAACGCAACATGTCGGCCGGCGAAATATCCCGGGCAACCACGATGAGCTCGCCCGAGTAACCAGAATCGAATTGGGGCAGCGCCACAGGCGTACCCGACAGCACGCGCAGTACACGTTCAATTACCTGCCGAATGTCGGTTCCGCGCTCGCGTAAGTACTCATCCTCCATGGCGGCAAACTGCTCGCCCAGCACCTGCCCTTGAGTCGTCAACGCCCACTCGGCGTTGTAATGCCGCTCGGTAATGAGATTACACGCCTGCTCGGACAACATGCGATCGTCAAGCAGCATGCTGTGAACCGTTAGCAATGCACCCATTTCACGCGGCGCATCTTCAGGCAAGTTGGCCACCATGTGCTGCAGCTCGTCGCGTGCCTGGGCAAGTGCCGCTTTCAGGCGGGCACACTCTTCTTCAACCGCTTCGGGCTGAATACGGTAGTGGACCACCTCGAGGGCAGCAGCACCCATAATTGCCGCTCGCCCAATGGCGTAGCCCTTCACCACACCTTGCCCGCGAAGACAAAGCATGGCACTAAAAGAGTGAGGCACGGCTGGTGTAGCGGCAGTCATAGCAGAGTTCTTAGTTATTCGGCTTCACCAAATTTGTCGTCAAACAATTGTTGAACTTCTTCAAGCGCTTCATCGGCTTGTGGGCCATCGGCGTCAACAGTCACTGTAACGCCCAGCCCCGCCGCCAACATCATGACGCCCATTATGCTCTTGGCGTTAACGCGTTGTGAACCGCGTGCGATGAAAATTTGTGTATCAGTGTAACGAGACGCCAACTGTGTGAGCTTGGCCGCTGCACGCGCGTGCAGGCCAAGTTTATTGGTAATAGTAATATCGATTGAAGGCATATTAGTTTCTTGTTTTACTTAAATTTGCCGCAACACACCCGAACAAAGGCCATAAAACCTTTACGGCGTGCAACAGGCGCTTACGATTCCCTTGGTACCACTTGCGCGGACCA
>NZLH01000328.1 GCA_002694155.1 Pusillimonas sp.
AGGCTCTCGACAATACTGAAAGTGGCCGCCGGCCCATCGCTTAGGGAGTTAAGTCGCGCCCTTCGGTTATTCTTTTTAGCCTGTTTGGCCGTGTTCAGGGCGGCTTGGCGAACATTAATTTTTGGTGCAAGCAGGCCAGGCAAGTTGGGCTCATTGAAGTCTGAGCCTGGCTCATTCACAGTAATTGGCAGGCCAAAGAACCCCGCAAAACCTATGGTTTGAATAGCATTGCTTTGTGCTTCCAGTGCTGCCCGCATGGGCTCCGAACGAACATCAATGCAAAAGACAGCTTGCAATTGCGTCGAGGTGTTGTCTGTCGTGGGGGGTGTTTCCCGCAGCTTTTTAGTTAATACTTCTTGATAAGCAAGCTCGTTGGCCAGTTGCCAGCACCACCGCAGTTGCTGGTGTTGCGCATGCTCATCGATAAGTGTTGGCAAGGCTTTCCATTGCACTTTCCAGTGCTCGTCTAGCTGTGCTTTTAGCGTTGGATGGTTAAGGTAGCAATGTTGCCAAAGCACCCATTCCCAAGCCAGTCTCATTGCAAGAAGTTGTGGCATTAAGACGAAGTCTGTGTTGCCTTTTAATCGTTCTTGCCACTCAACATAGGCTACCCAACTGGCCCAACCATTAATGTCCAGCAAGAGCGCGTGCAGGTAGTCAGGCACATTCTTGGTGGTAGGTGCCAGGTCGTGCAAAGCCAGCTCGAAGAGCGCATTGTGGTCGTTTGGTAATGTTTTGAAAATAGCAAGTAAGCCCGGCGCGCCCATAAGAATTTCCAGGCCGCTGTCGTGCTGAATGGCATTAAGCCAGGCTTGATAAAGCGTGGGCTCCAGCGCTGCGCTTTGGTATGTTTTATCGGCATTCTGAAAAACTGAGGCACTCGTCTGGCTAAGCTGATGTATGGTTTCATCTGCCCAGCTCATGCGGTGGGCCACACCTTGCAAATGATCCATCCAATTTACTACGTTCAACCAGCGCCCCGGCGATGTATTGCGATGCAAGTGTGCAAGTAAGTCTGGCTCAGTTGCTTTAAGTTGTAATAGCCGGGCGGCTTCTTGTAAGTGGTGGCTTCTTATTTGCTTTTGCCAACGTTCACGAAAGTAGTCTGCCGGCATTAGCATTTGCGCACCGGAAAGCGCTGCCAGCAAAGCCGATACGTTCGGCATTGTGCGTTCGCGCAGCGTCCACCAAGGATTAACAGCAATCATCCGGTCTAGCGGCCAGTTCGGCGCAATTCGGTTGCACGCGTCAATAACAGCAGCTTGGTAATGATTCGTTTTTTGCAATTGATGTGCGTCTGCAGCAGGGGTCATGATGAAGCGTTCTTGATTGAAGCGGTTTGCCCGATAGTTGTTGGATAGTGCCGGTTGGGAAAGCGTAACGGCCAGATGGCAAGCGTTGTGTGGGTTGCCCATTCGTCTAGATAGAACCCGGCATATAGCCCCTGAGCTAGTTTGCGTGACAAGTCGCTATTAGGGGCATGGCGCAACATTATGTGGCCTGCGAGTAACGTTAAAACCAATAATCCAACCCATACGTCGGGGCCCCAGCCAACCGTAATGGTCGCGTGCCCCAACAGGATGCCTGCTGTATTCTTAAGTACAGCGTAAAGTGATACCACTGCAATTGCCAGCAAACTGAAGAAGGCGAGGTCGCTACGAATACGGGTGCTGCCCTGTTCGGCCAATATGACTGTAATTGCCGCAACCATAAATAACCATGGGCTAATCGGTTGAAACCGTCCGCTTAGCGCGATTGCCAGGCTAGTAATCGTAATAGCCATACCGGCCGAGAATACCCACGCTTTCAAGCTGGGAGAGGCGGCTGGCGCCAATTGGTTAATGCGCCATGACTGGGGCGTTCCGCCCGCGCTTAAGAATGAGTAAGCTTTGTAGCAAGAATGGGCAACCAGATGCAGTAGCGCCAATTCGAACAGGCCAAGCGCACATTCAATAAGCATGAGCGCCATTTGCGCACATGTTGACCATGCCAGCTTCACCTTTACGCTAACCCGCATCGACATACTGAGTGCCGCGATAACGGCTGTTGCGCTGGCAACCAGCAAAATAAGCCATTGGGCCGGCCCCGATTGCAGCCATACCGGGCCGAATAGAATAAGCAAATAACCGCCCAAGTTCACAATGCCGGCATGAAGCAGGGCCGAAATTGGTGTGGGCACTTCAACCACCTGCATCAACCAGCCATGTGTGGGTAATTGCGCACATTTAATTAACGCGGCAATCGCAGTTAGCACGGCCGCAATGTGTAATTCCAGCCCCAGGGTTTCCAAAGGGTAGCGCGCAATAATTTCACTTATCGACCAGGTTCCATGTTCAATGCGAAGAATAATGAACGCCCCCAGCAAGGAAAGCTCGGCAACCCGTGCGAACAGAAACTTTTTGTGCGCGGCCAAGGCAGCACGAGGGCGATCTGGATAAAAGGTTAACAAGCCATGCAGGCACAAACTGATCGCAACCCAGCCAAGTAAAACCACCAAAAGGTGGTCGCTGATAAGTACAGTTGCGACACTGGTTAAGGTAAGCAGCAGCGTGACGTCGTAGTGTTGACGACGCGGTTCGCCATGCAGATAGCGTATGCTGAAATACTGCAGAATCACGCCAATAAAACCCACTAATGCAAGCATTACGGCACCCGCAATGGAAGGGGACAGCCATGCAAATGTTGCGCCGCTGGCTGTAGGCAATAACCTTAATATGACAACTGCAATACTGATAACGCCGGCAAAAACCACAATAAAGCGGCTTATGCGCATTGCGACCGAAGTAGGTTGAATGCAAATAATAAGTGCCGCCAGTAAATACAACAGCGGCGTTCCTATCATTAAAACCGACCCAGCCCAATCAACTGCAGACATGAAATTTTTCCTCTTATTCGAATGTGCAGTGAGTATGACAAGGGGTTTTAATAAAGTAAAATAGATAAATATTTATTAATCGTTCGTTTTAAGTGAACAAAATCCAGAATGAGCCGCCTGAACTATCATCACCTTTATTATTTTTGGCGCGTTGCTACCGATGGCAACCTTACGCGTGTTGCGAAAGCATTACATGTTTCGCAATCGGCCCTGTCTGCTCAAATTCGGCAGCTTGAAGACAATATGGAAGTGACGTTGTTCGATCGGCGGGGGCGGGGCTTGACGCTTACCGAAGCTGGCCAGCGTGTTCTGGCGTATGCACAGGATATTTTTGCTAAAGGCGAAGAGCTTGAAGCTCTGTTGCGCAGGGGCGTTGAACCAGGCGCGCAAAATTTGCGCATTGGGGTTTTATCCACTATGTCGCGCAACTTCGTGAAGGCGCTGGTAGCGCCGTTGCTGAAAAACCCTGCCGTGCGCATGAATCTCTATTCTGCCGACCTGGTCAGTTTGCTGGACGGCATGACAAAACACCGGTTGGATTTGGTCTTCTCGAACGTAAATGTGGTGGCAGATAATCGCCTGGACGTTGCCGAGCAACAAGTATGGCAAAGCCAGTTGCTGGCGCGCCAACCCGTTTCTATTGTGGGTCCGCCAAATGGTAAGCCCGCTGAAGGCTTCCCTGAAGGATATCGGGAAAAAGCCTGGATATTGCCCGGACGCTCAAGCGATATTCGCAGTGCCTTTGACGGGTTTTGTGCCTTGTGGAATTTGGACCCGGTAGTACGTGCCGAGGCCGATGATATGGCCATGCTGCGTTTGTTGGCGCGCGATAGCGGCGCATTATCGGTGCTCCCGCCTGTGGTGGTACGCGATGAAATTCAACAAGGCACGCTGGTAGAGTATTTGCCGCTACCCAATGTGTTTGAAAGTTTTTACGCCATTACGGTGAAACGCCAGTTTATGCCCGAGGCTTTGGCAACGTTGTTGGCCAACCCCGAGGTGGAGACCTTGCTGCCCGGGGCGCAACAGTAAGCGATAGAAATACTTAAGTTTAGAGCTCAGCCTGAGTATGTCGAATAACTAGAATTATCAAAAATTTGTAACTTTAGTGAGCAAGCCACAAAATAATTGCTAGTATGAATTGCGGGTCAATTAAACAAGAAGGGGAATCAAAATGCTTGGTTACGCAATTGGCTTTTTCATTATTGCAATTATTGCCGCGGTATTGGGTTTTGGTGGCATTGCCGCCGGGGCCGCGAACATAGCAAAAATAATTTTTGTGGTCTTTATTATTCTGGCTATTGTTTCATTCTTTTTTGGGCGCGGTGGTTAGCGCTTCGTGCCAATAACTGATAAATTTAATTTGGGTCGCTTACGCGGCCCTATTTTTTTGACAAATTAATGTCTGTAGCCACAATTAGTGCTGCAATCGCAGGACGCCCACAGCAAATATGACGATTTCCCGGTATCTTGTTCAAAAAGACGAAATGACTATCAGCGCCATCCGTGCGCAAGGCACGGGCGGCCAGAACGTAAACAAGGTTTCAAGCGCTATTCATCTGCGTTATTCAATACCGCACTCATCGCTGCCCGATGAGATTAAAGAGCGCCTGCTTGCCTTGCGCGATCAGCGCATTACCGACGATGGTGTGGTGGTGATTAAGGCGCAAAGTAGCCGTAGTCAGGAAAAGAACAAACTGGAAGCCATTGACCGGCTGCAGGCTTTGGTGGACAGCGTGTCGATGCCGCGTAGGATACGCAAACCGACAAGACCCACGCTGGGCTCGAAGCGCCGCAGGCTTGAGGGCAAAGCGGTAAGAGGGCAAGTGAAGCGATTGCGGGGGCGGGTGTTGTAGGGCAGCACACGGGTTACCGGTAAACCGGTCCCGATAGTGCTTTCTATACCCATATTGGGTTTTATCATACCTTTTTTGGGTATGCTGGGATAGCACACTGCCTTGATCTTGGATTTACGGATGCGCGTTGGCCGCGCCTTTCGTATAGGTTGTATCGCTCATTCCAAGCCGGCCAATGAAGGGCAGGCGCAGCGCCGGTCGGTTCAGGTCGATACCGAAATGTAGGCCCAGCAGGTTCAATTCCAGGCCTTCTTCCCAGCCAAGGGTTACGCCCAGCAGCCCCAAAAGCGTTGCCTGAATTCCTGTGCCCGAGGTTGAAAGGCCAATAGGCTGGTACAGGGGGCGGTAATCTTTGCCAATGGCGTTGGCAGGCAGATCGAGTTGCAGCGCCGGCACCTGGCGGCCAATATGTGCCAGAAAAGTGTTGCTGTTGGGCCCGGGATAACTTTTGTACGTGTCGGCGTAAGGGTAGTCGGCAATCGCCGTTTCAATTTCGTCGATCATCTGGGCAACATGCGGGCCGCGGTGGTCGACCAGAAGCTGCGGGGCCGAACCGTACCAGTACCCATCCGGCGGGCCATAGTTGCGCTGAACCACATTGGGTTTACGCCATCCGACGACGTCGTAGCGAGTGTATGCGTTATCTTCCGCACGCTTGAAAATAATCCAGGTGTGAACGGCGAAATTGCCACGCCAGCCCCAGGTTGAGGCAGCATAGACCTGGACAATATTGGTATTTTTCAGATCTGCGGGGTCGGGGGCCATGCCGGCCGAGTGCCGTGCTGCGGTGCGCCAGCTTCGTGCCGGATTCTCGGATTGGGCCACTGTCTCGGTTGCGGTGGCAGCCAGAAATACGCAGCCGGCAAAGGCGATCAGAGTTTTCCTAACGGCACGTAAAGCCATGGTTTGCCATGTGTAATGGGTTAATGAGGCAAGGATATCATCCATTATGCGTTCATAGGGCGTTGCTCACTTCGTACATTGGCACCCGTCTAAAAACACGTTCGCTGCAAGGTTAATACCAATAGCCCTCCCAAGAGGGTTTAGACTCTGACCTAAGGGGCGCCAACACATAAAGGCGCCAACAAAATTCTTTCGACGTTGAATAACCGAGGAGAAGCTGTGAAAGTTTATGAAGCGATTGCCCGCGGATTGTCGGATATGGGTTGTACGGAGTTGTTTGGCGTAGTCGGAGACGGGTGTGTGTACATTATCGACAGTTTTCGCCGTGACTGCAACGGGCACTATGTAGCGGCCGTTCATGAAGGGAGTGCGGTATTGATGGCTCAAGGTTGGGCCCGTGTGGCAGGGAAGGTGGGCGTGGCGGCTGTCACCCACGGCCCTGGCTTAACAAACACCATCACGCCCCTGGTTGAAGGCGTCAAGGCGGGTACGCCCATGGTGCTGCTTGCCGGTGATACCCCGGCGATCGACCGCGAACACGCCCAGAATGTAAATCAACGAGGGCTGGTTGAAGCCACCGGCGCAGGCTTCGAGATGCTGCGCAGCCCGGAAACCGTGGCCGAAGACTTGGCGCGTGTGTTTTACCGCGCCCATGTCGAGCGTCGACCCATCGTGCTCAACATACCGGTAGAGTTTCAGTGGGTGGAAGTTGAATATCAGAAACCGTACCTGCGACTACCCGAGACGCGCAGCGTTATTGAAAGCAGTACTGACATGGATGACGCCATCGGCATCATCGCCTCGTCGCGACTGCCGGTTGTTATCGCCGGGCGTGGGGTAGATAGCCCAGAGGCCGAGGCTGCGGTATTGCGTTTTGCGCGGCGCATTGAGGCGCCCGTGGCAACCTCATTGCGGGGGAAAGGGCTTTTCAATGATGATCCGTTCAACCTGGGCATTTCCGGAACCGTTGCCCATGAGGTGGCGCTGGACGTTATTGGGCGCAGTGACTGCCTGATTGTGTTCGGCGCCAGCCTGAATAAATACACCTCCGGAGAGCGCGGCTTGACCCGTGGCAAACGCATTGTCCAGATCAATCCGCTGCCAAGCGAACTCGGGCGCTGCACGCCCGTAACCGTTGGTCTGCTTGGAGATCCGGGCTTAACGGCCGATGCCATGGTCAACTGGCTGGACGAGGCCGAGATTCCGGGCTCTGGCGCACGTAACGACGACCTGCTCGAGGAGCTCAAGACTTATCACGAGAAGGCGCGAACGAAACTTGTGCATTCGACGCCGGCCGGAACCGTTGACCTTTACGAGGTCGCCTTCGCAGTGGAAGAGGCGCTGCCCAAGGACCGCGTGTTCGTCACCGGCTCCGGGCGTTTCATGTTCGCATTCTGGAACGTGATCTCGGTGCCGAATCCCCGCTCTTACGTCGACGGCAACGGCTTTTCGTCCATTGGTATCGGCGAGGCCACGGCCATGGGGGCCGCCAGAGCGGCCGGAGATCGGCCAACCCTGCTTGTTACCGGGGATGGCGGCTTCATGCTAAGCGGCCTGAGCGAACTGGCCACGGCCGTGGCCGAGCAACTGGACCTGGTCGTGATCGTGGCCAACGACGGCAGCTACGGCGCAGAGCATATTGCCATGACCATGCACAACATGGACCCAGACATCTCGCTGCTGCCGTCGCGTGACTTTGCTCGCATTGCCGAGGCTTTCGGCTGCAAGGGGTTAACCGTGACCAGCAGCGACGAATTGCAGGCGGCAATGAGCGCTGTGGCCACGCGCGACCGCAAGCGCCCATTGGTGATCGACATGAAAAT
>NZLH01000329.1 GCA_002694155.1 Pusillimonas sp.
GACGAAGCCGACCAACTGCGCCGCGCCATGGCAGCCTGGAAACGCAAAGGGGGGATTAATCATTTTCGCCCACGTTTAATCAGCGGCATGCTGTCTCGCGGATACACCCCCCATTTCATTGAATTGATTCTGCGACAGCTAGAGGGGTTTGGCGAATATGGCTTTCCCGAAAGCCACTCGGCCAGTTTCGCCAACCTGGCTTACGCCAGCGCCTGGATCAAATGCCATGAACCTGCCATTTTTCTGGTGGCTTTATTGAATGCCCAACCATTGGGTTTTTATGCGCCCAGCCAATTAGTGCAAGACGCCCAGCGTCATCAGGTTACAGTTTTACCTATCGATATCCAACATAGCCAATGGGAAACCACACTGGAAAAACAACCCCCTTCAAATGCCGTCAGGCTTGGCTTGCACCTGGTAAAGGGGCTTGGCCAACTTGCGGGCCAACGCATAGAAACCGCCCGAACAACCACCACTTTTTCTTCTGTTCACGACCTGGCCCTTAGGGCACAACTAACCCGACACGATATCGACGCGCTGGCACATGCCGACGCATTACGTAGCTTAGCCGGCCATCGTTATCAGGCACGCTGGTCTGGTGCTTTGTTACCAGCCCACGATTTATTGCAAAACGCACCGGTTATCGAAGGTCCTGCGCCGTTTTTTACTGCGCCAAGTGAAGGTGAAGAAGTATTAGGTGATTACGCCGCTACCGGCTTGTCTTTGCGACGACACCCCGTTGCGTTGTTACGTACACACCCTGAACTGGCACGTTTTACCGAAGCCAAAAAACTGTTTCAAACCTACCCTAATAAACGCCTTGCAAGAGCTTGCGGCTTAATTACCATTCGTCAACGCCCGCAAACAGCCAACGGTATTATTTTTGTCAGTCTTGAAGATGAAACCGGTATTGTGAATGTTGTTATCAAGCCAGCCCTGGCACAAAAACAGCGATCAGAGCTACTGGATTCCCAGCTATTGGGTGTTTATGGCGTATGGCAACGCCAGGGGCCTGTGTGCCACTTAATCGCTTCTCGCCTGGTGAACTTGAATCATTTAATTCAGGGTTTGGCGGTAAAAAGCCGCGACTTTCATTAGCGCTTTTTTACTACCCGTTAAAATGGACACTTCGTCAACCCATATTCAGGAAATGACCATGAGCAACTCGCTCAAGCAAGAACTTGCCAACAACATCAAAGCCGCCATGAAAGCAAAAGAAACCGCCCGCCTGGGTACGCTACGCTTTCTGCAAGCCGCCGTAAAACAAAAGGAAGTCGATGAACGGCGTGAGCTAACCGACCCTGAAGTACTGGCCATTATCGAAAAACAAGTCAAACAACGACGCGAATCGATTGCCGCTTTTGAAAAAGCCGGCCGTACGGAAACCGCCGCGCAAGAACAAGCCGAACTGGCAGTATTACAAGAGTTTCTGCCAAAGCAAGCAAGCCCAGAAGAAGTCAATGCCGTTATTGAAAAGGCGATTGCCAATGTCACCGCACAAGGTGTGCAAGGGCCGGCGGCCATGGGAAAAGTAATGGGTATTGTTAAAGCCGAATTGGCCGGGCGTGCCGACATGGGCGCCATTTCAGCACAAGTCAAACAAAAGCTTGCACCATGACAAACTTATCTAAAGAAAGCATTGATTACTTCGGGCTAAACATCCCGTTCATGCAATGTATTGGCCTGCAACCCGAAAAATTCTCGCCCGAACTTACGCGCACGCGCTTACCCTGGCGAGCCGACTTAACCAACAGCCGCGGTGACATTCACGGGGGCACGCTTATGAGCGCACTTGATCTTACGTTAAGTGCCGCTGCCCGAGCTAACGACCCGTCAACCAGCATGGCAACAATCGATATGGCAACGCATTTTCTTGCGCCGGCCAACGGCAATGTTATTTTCGAGGCGCGTTGCTTAAGAATGGGTCGATCAATAGCCTTTTGCGAAGGGCAGGCACTAGACGAGCAAGGCAACGTGTTGGTTACGGCCACGGCCACATTCAAAATCATGAGGCCGCGAACAAATTAAGCCGCCGCTTCGTCGCAGCCCAACGGCTCTAAAGCCGGGTAATCGGTATAGCCATGCGCACTTTCGGCATAAAAGGTTTTGGGGTCGGGCTCGTTCAATGGGCTACCGCGCCGAAACCGTTCGACTAAATCGGGGTTAGCAATAAAAGGCCGGCCAAACGCAACCGCCTGAGCCCCGCCTGATGACACGATCTTTTCCGCCGACTCAAGGGTAAAGTTTTCGTTGGCAATAACCGGGCCGCCAAATAACGTTTTTATTTCTGGAAGCAGGCTGTCAGCCCCTTCACTTTCGCGAACACATAAAAATGCCAGGTTTTGTTCTTTTAGCGCTTGTGCCACATAAGAAAACAAAGCCTTCGGATCGTCGTCGCCCATGCTATGAGCGTCACCACGCGGTGACAAATGCACGCCTACACGGCTTGACGGCCAAACACTGCAACAGGCATCTACAACTTCCATTAAGAAACGCGCCCGATTTTCTACCGACCCACCATATTTGTCTGTGCGACGATTTGAACGACTGTGCAGAAACTGATCGATTAAATAACCATTTGCTGCATGAATTTCCACGCCGTCAAAACCTGCTTCACGGGCATTTCGTGCAGCCTGCATAAAATCGGCAACAATGCTGGCTATTTCGGCAACATGTAAAGCGCGTGGTGTAGCGTAAGCACGTATGGGCCGCAATAAACTAACGTGCCCGTCGCAGGCAATGGCACTGGGCGCCACCGGAATTTCGCCATTCAGTAGCTCCGGATCAGACACCCGCCCTACATGCCAAAGCTGTAAAACAATTTTTCCGCCATGGGCATGAACCGTATTGGTTATACGTTTCCAACCTTCAATTTGCGACTTGCACCAAATTCCGGGAGTTCCCGGGTAACCTACCCCTTGCGCCGAAATAGAAGTGGCTTCCGAGATAATCAAACCGGCGCTTGCTCTTTGACAATAGTATTGGCGCATTAACTCGTTCGGCACGCGGCTTGACCCGGATCGTGTCCGGGTAAGCGGAGCCATCACAATACGATTTTGCAACGCAAGACTGCCCAGTTGGACAGGCTCGAAAAGACAATTCATACACTCAACCTGATAATGGTTTACCCTAATCTCATAAAATTAACACAAATTGCAAAAAGACACACTACTAATAGGGAATATTGAAGCATTTCTTCATAGTAATGTTGCCGCCCGCTCTACAATGCGCTGATACACAAGGAGGATAAATGGGGCAATTTGCTGTTATTGGCCTGGGCCGGTTTGGGTCTGCTGCTGCATTAGAGTTGATGAAACTGGGCCACGATGTCATTGGTATCGACTCCAGCGAAAAACTGGTCAACAAATATGCCGATCAGCTTACTCGCGCCGTTATTGCCGACGTGACCGATCGCAAAGCAATCGACGAGTTGGCACTAGACAGCTACGACGTTGTGCTTGTGGGCATTGGCGCCGACCTGGAATCCAGCTTGCTTTGCGTTGTGCACTTGAAAAGTGCCGGAGTAAAAAAGATATGGGTAAAAGCTACCTCACGGGCCCATCACACAATTCTTAGCAAACTTGGGGTTGAACGCATTATTCACCCCGAGGACGAAATGGGGGTGCGCGTTGCACAAACCTTAAGTTACCCCATGGTCGACGACTACATATCGCTGGGTAATGGCCAGTTTGTTGTAGAAGTCCATATTGGCAATACGCTGAACGAGGCAACGCTAGACGATTTCCTGGGCGCACAGCCTGAAAAAATACATGTGTTGCTGGTAAAACGAAAAGCAGAAATGTTTGTACAGCCGGCTAATGACTTTATTCTGTATACCAAAGACGTCATGGTCTTGGCCGGCCAGCTTGACGCGCTTAAACTTATTGCCCCTGCCCTAACCTAACACTTTAATAATAATTCGCCTGCATGCGACACTGGCACCCCCGTCACACGCTCTATACCTACCGCAACCTGAAAAAAACGGGGCGCATTAACCTAAGCCCCCCTATTGTTCTGGCACTGGGGTTTACGGTGCTAAGTTTAGTTGGCATGGGTTTGCTGTTATTGCCTTTTTCAACCCACGAAGGCATTTCCCCGCTCGCGGCCCTTTTTTCTGCCGTTTCCGCCGTAACCATCACGGGCCTGACCACGGTTGATATTGGCACCACCTACACCCCCATCGGCCAAGCCATTCTAATTACCCTGGTACAAATTGGCGGCCTTGGCTTTATAACACTGTCAGTA
>NZLH01000330.1 GCA_002694155.1 Pusillimonas sp.
GGCCCAGGCTTTTGAGTGCGCACGTAAACAGGAAACAGAGCCAGAAGCTGTATTGTGCCCATAAAGTCCTATGTCCCGGAAACACTGCCTTTACCAACCCCCGTACTCTGGAGGAAAGATGAAGAAGTTATTTCTACGTTCAATTTCATTAGCTTGTTTAACGTCGGCAACGTTGTTGGCGTCACCGGTTATTGCCAATGACAAGGTTGTCGAGCAAATCGATCTGGGTCTGGAGCTCTATCAGCAAGGGGATTATGGCGCTGCGATTACCGAGCTGGAGTTTGCTATTAACGATATTCGCAAAATGATGTCTGCGGGCATTTCGGAAACGTTTCCGGATGCGCCAAGTGGGTGGACGGCGACTGAGGCCAGCAAAGGAGACAGCGGGGCTGCACTTATGGGTGGTGGCAGTGCGTTAACACGTAAGTACACGCAAGATGATGGCAACGGCAGAATGGAAGCCACATTAATGGTTGATAACCCCATGGTCCAGGGGATGGGGGCAATGCTTAATAACCCGGCGCTTATTGCAGCACAGAAGAATATGGAGCGCATTCGTATCGGGCGTGAGGCCGGGATTCTTAAATGGGTGCCCGAACGCGGTAACGCCGAAGCAACACTACTTCTTAATGGCCGCATCCTTATGCAGGTGAAAGGTCGCAACCTGGCAGACCCCGACCCGGTCGTATCGCTGTTGCGTGCCTGGGATCTGGATGCGTTGCGTGAGAAAGCAGCGCGATAAACCGGATTTTGGCCTGTTGTATGGCCGTCTTGGAAATTAACCGAAGAGTGAACGAAGCGTTAAGGAATAAATGTATGACACTACGTATTAAATCAACAAAGCGCGTTGCCGGCCTGTTTGCCGTTTCTTTTTGTTTGGCTCTTCCGGGCTTAAGCTATGCAAAAATGCCAGGAGAGCCCGTTGGAAGCGTCGAAGCCAAAATTGGTGATGCCACCTACAAAGGAAAAACATTCGACGCGCCAGGTCAGGACGCGTCCTCCGCTTCTTTTCAGGCTGCCGGCCCGTTAACAACGGTAACCATTCAAGCTCACGATCCCGACGCCCCCAGCATGATGGAGAACGTATTTGGCATTCAAATTACGTTGAATGAAAAGAAGGCTTCGGCACCTGTTTTTGATGCGTCTTTGTCTTATTGGCCGGGTGGCATGAAGAAACCGTTTTATGTCACAGAAAACAGCGGCGTTCAAACCAAAATAACGTTTGATGAAATGACTTTTGACGGCGACACTGCGAACATGAAAGGTAGCTTCTCGGGTAAGCTTTGCAAGAAAAAGAATTTTATGTCCGAGACGGATACCAGCGACTGTTTGCCGGTAGAGGGAACGTTTGATACCGCTTTACGTAGCGGAAATTAATTTCACGGCAGCTTATTGTCTGAAGGGGGGCGAGACGCACTGTTGGCAACGCGGCACGCCGTTTCTATCGAAGTGGAAGACCAGGTTTCCGACGGCTGCTTGCCAGATCCTTCGGAAGTTCAAAGAAATTGAAGACAGCTTCTATGGCGAGACGCTAGAAGAAAATGGATAGCCATTGGGAAATCAGAACAGCGTGTCGTTAGACACCTACAACACAATTTCGGGCAAGTTTTTTTGCTTCATATAGTCGCTGGTCGGCGCGTTGCGCAGCAGTGTCCAAAGGCTCGTCGGGGTAAAGCGAGGCCACGCCAATGCTAACGGTGACTTGAAGTGTTTGGCCGTCATGTGTTTTAACTGGGGTGGACGCTACTTTTTGTCGAATATTCTCAGCCACTTTCATGGCTTCAGACTTGCTGGTGTTGATCAGGATTGTTGTGAACTCTTCCCCACCGTAACGTGCCACAATGTCTTGTGGGCGTACCGATGCACGTAATACCTGGGCAAATCGAATAAGCACCTGGTCGCCCGCTGCATGACCATACTGGTCGTTTACACGCTTGAAGTGATCAAGATCCATCATCAGCAATGACATGGTTTCTGGCTGCCCGGCGGCGCGTGCCTGATTGACATTTTCAATCAGCGCGCCGCGGTTCAAGAGACCGGTCAGGGGGTCGTGCGTAGCGGCGCGATAAAGCCGCAACAGCAAACCAAGCTGAAAATAGTTGGTCGTAAGGGTGATAAAAAGCAGCGCGCTTAATAACCATATTTGCTGTATTGCTGCCAGCGTTTGCCATGCGCCGCCAAGGTGCAGCGCGTAGGCTTCAATTCCAATTAACAAGAGCCCCATCACAAGTGACTCAATTAAGGTGAATGGGAAAATGCCAAGCATGACAACCAGCATGTAGGGGATAAAGCTGTAACCAATAAGGTTGCCGCTCCATGTAGATGGCAGGGTGCTTAGAACAAGCCCATAGAATAAAGCTGGCAGCAAAATTAATGCGCCGGCGCAAGCCCGTGCAATGGTAATGTAATGGGCAAAGCGCCAGGCAATGCCTACGGTGGCAATAAGCCCGCCAACCAGCGCCAGGCGCCCCGCCAGGGCTAGTTTGCTGGTCGGTGGCGGCAATAACCATTGGTCTATTAAAGCCCAGAAGGGGCTTAGTACCAGGAAAATAATTCCGATAATAACAACCCTATTACGCAGGAACGAAGCCCGTGCCTGCATAAAATCGTGTGAGTGGCCTCGACCGGAAAGCGTGTCTTTTAATGTACTTTCGCCGCGAGATTTCCAAAGCCTTATTCCGGCGGGTTGGATAATATTTTCAGGCGTGTGTTCTTGCTGTGTCATAGTTAGATTGTAAGTGTGCTTCGCTAGCGGCCTTGACATTCAAGCCAACAGATAAAGCATAATGGCAACGCCCCCTGCCGCAAGATAGGGGCCGAAACTGATTGCCTGGCCGCGCTTAAGGTGGCCTCGCATTCTCATGATGCCGGCCCAAACCAACGCCGTAATGGAGGCAAGCAGCAGCACCCAGGGTAACGCCATCCAACCCAGCTAGGCGCCCAGGGCGGCCAGCAGCTTGAAGTCGCCCTGCCCGATACCGGCTTTACCCGTGATTCGGAGAAAAACCTGGAAGGTTATCCATAACCATAAATAGCCTGCTACGGCACCAATAACCGCATCCGGCAAGGGGGTAAGTGCCCCGTTCAAATTGAACAACAGACCAAGCCACAACAGGGGCAGCGTAAGCAAATCGGGAAGCAGGCCCGTTCGTGCATCGATCCAACCCAGCGTGATCAGTACGTTATTGAAGACGATGACTGCCAACCCAACGGGTGTCGGCCCTAGGAGCCATACCGTGATTAAAGCGGTTAGCGTTGTTATGAGCCACACTGGAATGTGCGCGGAAAAATCGAGGAGTGGATTTTGCCGGGTGAGTCTAGGGTTGATTTGTACAACGAGCCGCAGGGCGGCTTGGCGCAGTAACCATGTAAGCCCCCAAGACCACATTAAAGCAGCTGCAATGCTGACCGCCGGATTAAGACCCCAAGGTTCCCATTCCCACATAAATGTCAGTTTGCGTTCTGGGTGATGAAGCCATTGGGGTAGTTGGCTTGTTGGCGGGTAATGGAAATATCTTCAGCCACGCCATCCTGGCTGATGGTGATACCGCTGGGAGACACCGTTTCAAGAAAAATGCCCGGCGCAAGCGATTGGCCGTTACGATACGTACGCGCAGGTTGATTATTGATGCTGAGCAGTGCGGCACCTTGCCCGCCCGTGTTGGCAATAACCCCGACAAGATCAATTTTTATGCCAAGAGTTCGCCCGCCGAACCATTGCGCCATGGGCTGAATGCCGGGATTGGCGGAATAAGTCGACAAAGCGGGCGCAAGTTTTTGGGGGGTGGGGGCGAGCAATAGCGCCGCCCAGATGCCCAGGCCCGCGGCCAGAGCGATAACGGCAATGGTACGTACAACGCGCGGCGCAACAGGGTCTGTAGAGAATGTTTGAATCGTCATGAGATAGGATGGAGGCAGCATTGCTTTGTCGGCAACGTGAGTTTGCCATGACTACAACCAAAAACACTACTGAAAAATAATGGCAAACTTGCGATAAATGCTACGACTAACCGCGGCTCATGATCAGGTTGGTGAAAACAGGCGGCAAATTGGTGAATTTTTCAAAGATCAGCTTGCGCAGCCAGCTATTGCCCGAATCGTAATGGTAGCGGCCGTGCCAGTATTGCCGCACTTCGTAAGACAACGAAGGAAATGGCAGACTCATGGCTCGAATTTTGCCGTTCAAAGCTAAAGTGCGCGCCAGGCGTGAAGGCACAATTGCCAGCAGGTCGGTTGAGGTAATAATTTGTTCCAGCCCTAAAAAAGACGAAACTTTTACGGCAATTTTGCGTTCCACCCCCCGTTCTTCCAGCGCTTTATCCAGCCTTGAATGCCCAGTTGCCGGGGCTACCAGCGCCAAGTGCTCTTCCTGTAGAAACTGTTCTTTGCTGAGTGTGTCAATGACGCGAGGGTGTTTGGCGCGCAAAATGCAGGAATAATTCTCGGCAAACAACCGCTGCTGATAAAAGCCGCTATGCAAATCAATGGTGTAGCCAATGGCAAGGTCAAGCTTGCCGTTTTCCAGCAGGCTTGGGGTCATGCTGTCCAGGTCGACCGAGTCAATTTTTATGCCTGGAGCCGACTCTTTTAGAAGCGCAAGCAATTCGGGTAGCATGACTAACTGCGCAACATGGCTCAGCCCGAGTCGAAACCTGCGTGTCGAGGTAGCGGCATCGAAAGGTTTGTAGGCGCCGCCTTCGGGGTTCAGCAGATTAACGGCATGGTCAATGTCTGGTAAAAGGCTCTCCAGAAATGGGGTTGCCATCATACCTTCCGACGTGCGCACAAACAGCGGGTCACCGAAATGCTCGCGTAAGTGGCCGAGCCTTACGCTGATTGCGGGCTGACTCAGCCCCACTTGTTCGCAGGCACCCGTTACACTACGAGCCGCACGAATTTCCTTTAATAACAAAAAGTCATAAAGGTCTAGCTTGTTCTGGGCCATTTATTTATATTTCCGATTAATTATTCGGGAAAGTACTGATTTAACCCTACTACTATTAAGAAATGCAATAGTGGGTATTTAGTGCAGCGTATTGCGGCTATCCGTACAATCCTGGAAAATCTCTTTATTACTAACAGGAGTAGACATGCGTATTTGCCGTTACGACGACAACCGTTTAGGCGTGGTGAAAGACGACCGCGTTTTTGATGTAACCGAAGCACTTGATGCCATTCCGGCACCAACAGGCTATCCGTTACCCACTCACGATTTGCTCATCGCTAATTTAGACAAGGTTCGCGCACGTATTGAAGCTGTGTTGCCGAACGCGTCTTCCAAGGCGGTGAACGAAGTCAAGTTTCTAAGCCCCATTGCCAACCCCGGCAAGTTGGTGGCTGCGCCGGTGAACTACCTGAAACATTTACAGGAAGCCCGTAGCGACGAAGGTATTCACCACAGCAACCAAGTTCTGGAAATTCAGAAAATTGGTTTGTTCCTGAAGGCAACCAGTTCGTTAATTGGCCCCAGCGAGCCTGTGAAAATTCGCCACCACGACCGCCGCAACGACCATGAAATCGAATTGGCGATTATTATTGGTAAGCCGGGCACCAACATTAAGAAAGAAAACGCCTGGGACCACATTGCGGCCTATGCCATTGGCCTGGACATGACTGTTCGTGGCCCGGAAGAGCGCAGCTTGCGTAAATCGGTTGATACCTACAGCGTGCTGGGCCCTTGGATGGTAACCGCCGATGAAATGGGCGACGCCACCGAGCTGGGCTTTCATCTTACAGTGAACGATGAAGACCGCCAGAAAGCCAACACGAAAGACCTGGTTCTGGGTATTCCCGAGCTTGTTGAATATGCCTCGGCTTTTTATACCCTGCATCCCGGTGATGTCATTTACACTGGTACACCCGAAGGTGTAGGCCCGGTTAAGCCAGGCGACACCATTATGGCTGAATTCGAAAAAATTGGCCGTATGTATGTGGCCGTAGAGTCAGCCTAACATCCCTGACGCAAATTAGGCAGGAGACAATTATGAATGCACCTCATCCCGTTAATAACGCAGCCGATCGAGACGTTTTTTACAAGAAAATCGACGGCGCAAGCATGACAC
>NZLH01000075.1 GCA_002694155.1 Pusillimonas sp.
AATTAGCAAACGACGAAAATGTACAATTAAGAAATTTCGCGATTATAGCTACAGAGAGTAATATTATAAAACTTTCTGGAGATAATAGAACATTTACATGGGCTAGTAATGGTCGCAAGTTAATGAACGTTCCGTTTGACGAAAATCCTTATTCAGCTATGGCTGCTTGGTTTAAAACAGATGAAGGACTTGAAGTTTATAAATCTATCGAGAAAAAACTAAAATAACAAGTGATTATAATTATTATGGGACCGTAGTAAAGCGGTCCCTTTTAAAATACTAATATGGCAGTAAACGTAGATACGGTTTATAAAACAGTGTTGTTTATACTTAATAAAGAACAAAGAGGTTATATGACGCCTGATGAATTTAACAAGGTAGGCCAACAAGTTCAATTGGAAATATTTGAAAATTATTTTGAAGAGCTAAATCAGTTACAAAGACAACCACAAACTAACACTGAGTTTTCTGATAGAGTTTTTCAAATACAAAATAAAATAGCACCGTTTGAAGTTGAAGCAGCAGCTACATATACATCTAATTACTTTTATTTGCCATCTGATCTACACAGGTTAGGTGTTGTTTATTTTAATGACGCTACTATAATACAACCTGTACAACAAAATGAGTATTTATTAATAAATAAATCTCCACTAACTTCTCCTACTACAACACATCCAATATACGTACAACGCGGTGAACATCAATCATCTGCAGGTCCGCCACCAGTATTACATGATAAAATATATGTATACCCAACAAGTATACAAACTGGTGTTAAGTGTAGTTATGTAAAAACTCCTGCTCAAATTACATGGAATTATTCTGTTTTAGGCAATGGTGCTTATCAATTTACTGCTTCTGGTTCACAAAATTTTGAACTAGATGTATCTGAACAAACAGAAATAATATTAAAAATATTACAATACAGTGGTGTTATAATACGTGATCCACAAATAGTACAAACAGCAGCTGCTCTTGTTCAACAAGATACTGTTAATGAAAAAAGTTAATAAATGGCACAAGTAACTCAAACTAACGAACAATATTACGCAAGTCAACAAGTATACTTAGTACCTGCAGCAAGTACACAGTCAGTATTTATATGGACTGGCGGTACTGATCAAAGTGGAGCTGGTTATAAATCACTTGGTGTTGACTTAATAGGTACTGTTGCTGGTGTTAGTAATACTAACTTTGAAGTTTTTTTAGATAACACTAAACTAACTGAAGCAGCTGGTGCTGGAAATTATCAACTAACATCATCTAATACTGTTACTTTAGGTACTGCTGCAACCGCTGGTCAAGTAGTTAAAATAGTATTAACTAATACTAAACCAGGCAAATGGTCTAATCATGATACTTACTCTACAATAAGTATAAACGATATTATTAGTAATTTTCAAGTAGCGTATGTTGGTGCTGGTAAGTTAATACCAAATGTTAAAAGAACTGATTTAATGTTTCACGCTAAAAGAGGTTTACAAGAGTTTAGTTATGATACTTTAAAAAGTACAAAATCACAAGAGTTAACTATACCTGCTAATTTGTCTTTATTAATACCACAAGACTATGTTAACTACGTAAGTTTCTTTAGAGTAGATGGATTAGGCGTGCAAAGACCTATATACCCTACTAACTTATTGCATCAAAGCCCTCAACAAGTACCTGTTCAAGATAGTAATGGTATACCTACTCAAGATGATGTAGCAAATAACCTAGAAGGAACATCAATATCTAACGAAAGATGGTCAGAAGCTGAAGATTATAAAATATCAGGAGCATATACAGATCAAATGTACAATGAAGGTGTTTATGACTGGGGATGGGAAAAAGTAGCTTATGGCCAGAGATATGGATCAAATCCTGTTACATCTCAAAGTAATGGCTGGTTTAATATAAATTATAGAGAAGGTAAAATAATGTTCAGTAGTAACTTAGCTAATGAGCTAATTATATTTACTTATATATCAGATGGTTTAGCCGCTGATGGAGATATGAAAATATCTAAAATGGCTGAAGAAGCTATGTACATGCATATGTTGCATGGTGTATTATCTACTAGAGCTAATATACCTGAGTATATAGTAAGAAGATATAAGATAGAAAGAAGAGCTGCTCTTAGAAATGCTAAAATAAGATTATCAAATATAAAACTACAAGAGTTTGTCCAAGTAATGAGAGGCAAATCAAAGTGGATTAAACATTAATTAAATGGCTGAAGCAAGAAATAGTTTTATCAAGTCTAAAATGAATAAAGACTTAGATGCTAGGCTTGTGCCTCCAGGTGAATATAGAGACGCTCAAAACGTATCTGTAAGTAAATCTGAAGGTGCAGATGTAGGGTCTTTAGAAAATATATTAGGTAATATATCATTAACTGATTTTGGTTTAAGTTCTACACCTAATATAGATATAATAGGGTTTTTCATGGATCCGACTAGAGATCAAATATTTGTGTTTATGACTAACTATGTAGACACTTCATCTGATAAATTATCAAACTTTGCGCCAGCAGCTGCATCTTGCCATATAGGTGTTTATAATATAAATACGTTAACTTCAACATTAATAGTATCAGGTAGCTTTTTAAACTTTTCTAAGACACATCCTGTGTTAGGCGTAAATACTATTGATAATAATTTATTTTTTAGTGACAATAGAAACCAACCTAGAAAAATAAATATTACTAGAGCATTAGCTAATACTAGTTATTATACATCTGAAGATCAAATATCACTAGCTAAATATTATCCTTTTAGTCCTATAGAATTAATAAGAGATGAAGTAACAGCACTTAGTATTGGTGGCACACAATCTGGCACTTACGTAGTACAAACTAATTGTCAAACAACTGGTGGTACAGGGCAAGGATTAACTATAAATGTTGATACTGTTTCTAGTTCGGGGCCATCGGCAGGTAATATAACTGCAGTATCAATAAACAACAATGGATCTGGATATAGCGATGGTGATGTAGTTCAAATAGTACAAAGGTCAGGAAGTGGTAGTGGCGTTCAAATAACACTAACAGTGCAAACATCTTCTACAATGAAAGATGTTGTAAATGAGTATTTACCTGATGGAAGTACAGCTAATCCGTACTACAATGCTAATTGGCCAGGTGATAAAGATTATTTAAAAGAAAAGTTTGTAAGGTTTGCATATAGGTTTAAATTTGATGACGGTGAATATTCTTTAATATCTCCTTTTACTCAAGAATGTTTTATACCAGAACAAGATGGCTATTTTATTGGCAATGACGAAGAAAAAACAATGCAATCTACAGAGCTAAATATAATGAAAAATAAAGTTAATAATATTACTTTATGTATTCCTGTGCCTGATGGCTCTACTAACTGGGGTAACGTTGTAGATGATTTAAAATTAGACTCTATTGATATAATATTTAAAAATGCAACTAGTACAACTTTAAACTTGCTAGAAACTATACCAGCTAATACTTTAACAGGTAATGGCTCTGCTCTTTTGTTTTATGATTATCAATCTAGAAAACCATTTAGAACTTTACCATTAAGAGATTTATTAAGAGTATCTGATCAAACACCTGTAAGAGCTCTATCACAAGAAGTAATAGGAAATAGATTAGTATTTGGAAATATAGTAGACAAACATACTCCGCCAAGTGAAATAGATTACGATGCTAAGGTTGGATTTAAACTTACTCAAGTAGCGCCTGCAGCTTCTGTAGAAGCTTCTAATATTAGATTAGAATATCAAAACCATACTTTAAAACAAAATAGAACTTACCAAATAGGCGTAGTGCTTTCTGATAGATATGGTAGACAGTCAGATGTAATATTATCTAAAGTAAATAGCAATATTCAAGATCCAGAATTAAAAGGTTCTACTATATTTAATCCTTATAAAACTGGTAATAACGAAGGTCAAACAGGTGGTACTGCTAATTTTTCTTATTACCCTGGTACAGCTACAACTAGCTTGTATAGTTCTAATAATACTTGGCCAGGTGATCAGTTAAAAATTACTTTTAATGAAACAATAGATTCTATAAAAAATACTTCTATTGGAACGCCTGGATTATATAGCTCTACTAATCCACTAGGCTGGTTTAGTTACAAGTTTGTAGTAAAACAAACTGAAACAGATTACTATAATGTTTTTGTACCTGGTGTTTTAAATGGGTATATTGATGGAGAAAGTCAAGATCCTTTAGCAGCTAGCGAAGATGAACCAGTTGTGCACTTTGTTTTACAAGCTGATAACTTAAGTAAAGTTCCTAAAGATATAACATTAGTTGGTCCTAATCAAAATAAATTTAGATCAGGTAGACCTTCGTTTTCTGATGATCCTAGCTATTATCAATTTACAGATACTAATGGTAATTACTTTCAAGCTGATCCATATACAGAAGAAGGAGAAGCATTGTTAAAAACTAGAGATAGAGAAAGAGACTTAGACAGTGGATCTCAAGTTAAAAATGCTTCAGTAGAATTAATACCTAGAGTTATAAATAGATATGGCACAGTTCAATATAAAAGACAGTATTATCCAGATCAAGAGTCAGATGTTGTAGTAGCTATAGGAACTGGTGAAGATTTAGGATTATGGTCGCCGTCATCTATATTTCCATTTAATAGAGCGCCTGTTTTATATAATTATCAGTCAAATCCATTTATTGCTCGTATGAATGTTTATACAGCTGGATCTAACATTAGTACTTATGGACAAGTTGGTCCTAGTATAAATGCTGCAGAATATGAAGTTAGTGTAAGTGCAGTATCAACTTCCGGTGCTGATTATCCAGATTTAGGTGAAAATGTTCCTATTGTTTTTAAAGGTACAACAGCAACTGATAAACAGTTTAAAAATAAAAATATACAAGTAACTTTTAATGCGTCAACTGGTAGTGTAAACAAAATAGTATTAACTAATACTGGTGGACCTTGGGAAAACTTAAGTTCATATCCATTAACTTCTACAGCTAATATTGAAGCGGCTGGTGATGGAAACTGTACTTTTGATGTTACTGTTACTAGAAGTGTTTATGGACCAGCAGGTGGTTTAGATCCTAGAAATACAAATCCTAAACAAAACCCATTATCAATATTTGAAACAAAGCCATTAGAGTCTAAGCTAGATATATATTGGGAAACAAGTTCTGCAGGTAAAATATCTGATTTAAATGCAAATATAATAGCTAACGACACTACTACGCCATATGGATTTAGAGATGCTTCAGGAACTTTAGGTATAACTTGGAGTTTACCTGAGTCAGCTGCTTTAAACACCGATTTAACTGAAGCAACAGGTATATATGCTACAGACTATGCTGGCAACTCTTTAACTGGTTCTAACATAACTATGACATTGCTTTCTGTAACTGATGCTTTAAACAATAATGTTACTAGCGATTTTAGTTTAACAGCGGTAGGAAGTTTAGGTGCTTATAAAATAAGAAACCTTAGTTATTTTTATTATGCTAGTAATTCAGCTGCAAAAGATTTTTATACTTTTACTATAAGAGTAAAGGCACCGTCTGCTACATTTAGTACTGACGGTACATTTGTTACTAAAGATCTAACACTAGGTGCTGCACCAGGCGCTGGTTTTACTTCACCGCTATTTGGTCTTAGTAATGTTGTACCAACTATCGTACCTTTAAATTTAGGTCCTAACTCTGCTTGGCCTGGTAGCAGTGGCTGTGGTAACACATTAAATGTGACAGGTGTATCAACTGCAGAAAACTTATTAGTATTAAGTTTTGATGGTAGAAACGGAACTAATAATAGTAATACAGCTAATTTAAGAACTGATTTAACTTATACACTTTCTGGTATTGACGCTAATGCTTTACCGTATTATGACTTAGTACAAACAGAAGGTATTGCTTATTTGAATATAAACGCCGGTGCAGAAAGTTTTGGTAATCAAAGTGCTATTGTAACTGTAACAGACGGAGGTGGTTTATTAGCTTTATGTGAAATAGTAGTATCACCATCATCATAGTAATAATTAGTAAAAACAAGTAATATATATAATATGTACACAGTTGGAGTGAAATACTTTAATTCTTTTTGGATAAAAAAGACAGGTTCAGAAGTAACAGAAAGTAGTGAAAATGAAGATTATTGGTTTCCAGTTTGGCCTGGTATATTCTTTTCACCATATAACACTGGTACTTTTCCTATTAATGCTAATACTTCAGATCAAGAAGTAGGTAACAGAAATTGGTTTGTAGAAGAAGCTAGGATTAAAGGAGGATATAATAATACAAGTGTAGACTTTGGCGTAAAAGCATATGTAAATGAAG